>CAZMXH010000018.1:0-5765 GCA_964570165.1 uncultured Actinomycetes bacterium | reverse complement strand
CGCTACCCGCCGCAAGACTTCCAGCCCGTCCGTGCCGCCGTCCAGCGCGACGACCGCCTCGTGGAGGCGAGCCTCCGCCGGCAGCAGGTCGATCTCGCCCGTGGGCACGTACGGCACGTTCGCGACGAGCACGTCGACACGCCCTCGCAGCACGGCGGGTAGCGGCTCGTAGAGGTCACCCCCGTACACCGTCCCGCCGACGGCGGCGAGGTTGCGCGCGGCGCAACGGACGGCAGCGGGGTCCACGTCCACGGCGTGAACCTCGGCCCGACCCAGGGCAGCCGCGAGCGCGACACCGACCGCGCCGGTGCCGCAGCACAGGTCGACGACCACGGCGTCGTCCGGCGGCGCCGCCGAGAGCGCCTGGCGGACGAGGAACTCGGTGCGACGGCGCGGTACGAAGACACCGGGGTCCACGGCGATCCGCAGGCCGCAGAACTCCGCCCAGCCGACGACGTGCTCGAGGGGGAGTCCTGCGACCCGCTGGTCGACCATGGTCGAGAGCGCGTCCTGCGTGGGGGCCGCGTCGATGAGAAGCCGAGCCTCGTCCTCGGCGAATACGCAGCCGGCCGCGCGGAGGCGGTCAGCGACGGCGGTCAGGGACGCCGGCACCTCTGTCAACGCCCGGAGTCCAGCCACGCGAGGACGGCAAGCACCCGGCGGTGTCCGTCCTCGGTCGGAGGGAGGTCCAGCTTGGTGAGAATCGAGGAGATGTGCTTCTCCACCGCGCCCTCGGTGACGACCAGGGCCTGGGCGATCGCGGAGTTGGTGCGGCCCTCGGCCATGAGCGCCAGGACCTCACGTTCACGCGGGCTGAGCCGGTCGAGCGGGTCGCGCCGCCGCTGGGCGAACAACTGGGCGACGACCTCCGGATCGAGGGCCGTACCGCCCGACGCCACCCGCTCCAGCGCGTCCGAGAGTTCGGCGAGGTCCGAGACACGGTCCTTGAGCAGGTAGCCGACACCGCCGCCGCCGTCGGCGAGCAGGTCGGTCGCGTAGGACTGCTCCACGTACTGCGAAAGGACGAGCACTCCCGTCCCCGGTACCCGGGACCGCGCTTCGATGGCCGCGCGTAGACCTTCGTCGGTGAACGTCGGCGGCATCCGCACGTCGACGATCGCGACGTCGGGACGGTGCTCGACCACGGCGCGCACCAGCGCGTCAGCGTCCTCGACGGCGTCGACGATGTCTGCGCCGGCCTCACCGAGCAGGCGCACCAGCCCTTCCCGGAGCAGCACGGAGTCCTCCGCCAGCACGATGCGCACGCCCCTAAGCCTGCCACGAGCCCGTGGATCACGTGATCGGGATGCTGGCGCTGACCGTCGTCCCGCCTCCGGGCGGGCTGCCGACGTCCAACTGGCCGTCAACGCCGGCAAGCCGGTCGACCAGCCCGGCCAACCCGTGCCCCTTGCCGATGTGCGCGCCGCCCCGGCCGTCGTCGACAACCTGCACCTGTAGGGTGCCGTCGCCCACGAACACCGAAACATCGCAGTGCGACGCCTCGCTGTGCTTGGCGACGTTCGTCAGGGACTCAGTGACGACGAAGTAGGCCGCGTTCTCCACCGCCGTCGGCAGCCGCTCACCGTCGGCCAGCCGGACGTCGAGAACCGTCGGGACCGGGTTGCGGGCTGCGGCCGCTGCCAGGGCCGCCTGCAGTCCCCGGTCGGTGAGGATCGGCGGGGCGATACCCCGCGACAGGGCGCGCAATTCGGTGAGCGCCTCCTCGGTCTGCTTGAGCGCACCCTCGAGGAGCGGACGCGCGGCATCCGGGTCGTTGTCGAGCCGCCGCTGGGCGGACTGCAGGTCCATGGTCAGCCGGACGAGGCGCTGCTGCGGGCCGTCGTGGATGTCCCGTTCCACCCGGCGGAGAGTGTCGGCCTCCGCCTGGACCACCGACTGTCGGCTGCGGCTGAGTTGCTCGGCCCGCGCCCGCAACGCGGCGTTCTCGTTGGTCAGCATCGCCCACGCCAGGGATGATTCGGCGACGGCCATCGCGCGGACGACGTAGGGCAGTGTCACAAGGAAGACCGCGGCGATGGTTGTGTTGACCAAGACATCGGCCGCGAAGGAGTCCCAGCCCAGGATCAGGTCGGCGAGCCCTCGGTCATCATCTCCCCTGGGGAGCGACCACGCCCACAACGGATACGTGACCATCAGGGATCCGCTCACCCAGGTGACGGCGACCGACCAGGTGACCACCCGTACCGGCAGGATGATCAGGCTGTGCCCGAAATCCCGCCACAACTGCGGATCGCGCAGGCGGCCGAACACACGGGAAAGCCCGGATCCGCCGGGTTTTCGGTAGTACGCCGGGCCGACGCGGCGACCTTCCATCAACCCGACGCGCGCCCGCTCGGCCGCGGCGAGCCCGCGGGCGGTCAGGAGCGTGATCAGCAAGAACACCAGACCGAGTAGGGCGACCACGGTCAGCCCGATGCCGAGCCAGAACCCGACCATCATGAGCGTGAACGACGCGATGGCGATCGGGAGGCCCGGCAACAGGTACATCAGGTCGCGGCCGACCTGGCGCCAGCCGGCCCGGGGTCGCGGGGGCCGAGTGTCGCTGACAGTGTTCACATCCCTACCCTCTCGTGTGCGGCTGACGAACGGACCGACCGGTGAGGTTGAGCACGCCGAGTCCCAGTACGATCGCGACGGCGGCGGTGACCGGTCCGGCGGGGTGGGCGGCCAGCCCGGGCGCGAAGCCGTTGACGGCGAGCGCGAGCAGCCCGAGGCCGATGAGGGCGGTCGCGGCGTAGACGCAGCAGGCGGCCGGTGCCCGCGGGGACCGCGGCCGTCGTTCGAAGCGGTCGAAGAGCCGGACGAGTCCGAGCAGCGTGAACGTGACGGCCGCGATCCAGGCCGGCATCTCCCTCCGCCACTCGGCGCTGAGCAGTTCCGGCGTCGACCACCCGAGCCCCACGACGGTGACGCCCGCGACGGCGATCAGTGCGGAGACGTGCCAGAGGTAGATCGTCATCGGCCGTGCGGACAGCCAGTCGATCGCATGGGCCACGGGTGGCCCCGCGGCCCAACGCTCGATGTGCGGTCTCAGCGCCAGCGCCAGCCCGAGTTGGAGCATCGCGACGGCGAGGAGCACCGCGGTAGGCGGGTTCATGTTTGACATCGGCGCACCGGGCATCCCGATCATGCTGCTGGAGTACGGACCGGCGGCGACCGCGAGCGCGGTGCCGGCGAGCCCGGCGCCGGCGACGGCCAGCGCACGGGCGCCGCGAGCCCACCGCACCGACCCCGCCGCGTACGCGATCCCCGCCTGGTAGGCGGTGACCCAGACGAAGACGATGTTGGCGTAGCCGACGGCGTCAACCCCTCCGAGCACGGCAAAACGGAGGACGTCGATGGCGACCGCCCCGCCGGCAAGGGCGAGCACCTCGAGGCCGCGCCACCGGCGGTGCAGCGCGACGAGCGCCGGAGTCATGGCCGTGACCAACACGTAGAGGGCCAGGAACCACAGCAGCTCCCCGGCCAGGTGCGATGCCGTGTCGACGGGACCGGCGGGCACACCCGCGGCGAGCAACAGGTGCGGCAGCGGCAGCCAGACGGCGAGCAGGGGAACGACGGGCAGCGCCAGCCGTCGCAGCCGGTTCGCCACCCAGCCGCGGTGCGCAGCGCGCGGGGCATTGCCTCGGCGGCACAGGTGGTAGGCCGCCGCCGCACCTCCGCAGAAGAAGAACAGCGGCATAAGCTGGCTGACCCAGGTAACGCCCGCAATTCCTGCCGTGTCGAAGGCGTTCGCCGTGGTCAGAACGCCGGCCTCGTAGGAGACGGCGGCCATCAGCCAGTGCTGCGCCACTACACCTGTGATCGCGCACACGCGAAGCACGTCGACGAAGCGGTCACGGCGCTTCGGTGGAGCCTGCGCCGGAGGCCGCGGCGCCGGGGGTCTCGTCGCTTCGAGCATGCCTCCAGCGTCGTGATCTCCGACGTTGGGCACATCGGAGCCAGCAGGCGTCTGAGACGGGGGCCAGCCCGGGCGGGTGAGGTGGGGCTGGCCCTACCTCACCGGCGCAGGAAGGTGAGCACGCGGCGGGCGAACTCCTCCGGGATGAAGTCCATGGCGACATGCTGCTGGCCGGCGAGGAACTGCACCTGCGCGTCCGGCAACGCGGCTGCGACGATCTCGTAGTCGTTCTTCATGGCGTCCGGGCTGTCCGCTCCGACCAGCATCAGCACCGGCACGGTGATCTTGCTGGCCTGTACGGGGTCGAAGGCCGAGTACGCCTGGGTCTCGCGAGGGATCGTGTGCGCGGCGGCGACGCGCGCCTTCCATGCCGGCAGTGAGCGGTAGACCTGGAACTCCTTCTCCGGCATCCGGACCTCCTCGCGGATGAACAGCTCGAGCGCTCCCTCGCGGTCGTCCGCGGCGAGCTTCGCCTCCATCCGTTCCAGCAACCCGGGCGACGGCGCCAGCTTCTCCGGGGTGGGCGCCGGCCAGCCCTCGTACAGGACGAGGCGGCCGATGGTCGACGTCAGCGTCGCCGCGCCGTACGCGCATGCCCCGCCGTACGAGTGGCCGAGCACGTCGACGGCCGACCCGGTCGCGGCGGCGATCGCGTCGACGACGGCGGCGACGTCCTCGTACTCGCGCTCGATGTCGTACGCCGGCCCGTCGCCGCTCTCACCACGGCCCCGGCGGTCGATGGCGTGGGCAGTGACGTGCGGCTCGAGATAGGGCAGCAGCGTGGCCCACCGCGAGTGGTCGGCGGTGGTGCCGTGGACCAGGACGAGGGGACGTCCCTCACCACTGGTCCAGTAGGCGATCTCGGTGCCGTCCCGCGACGTCACACGGCTGCTCGGTGCGGTGGTCGTGGTCATGGCAGTCATTCCGTTCGTGAGTCGCCGGGTGCCGGGTCGACTCAACCGTCGCTCGATGGCAGGAGGCCGCGCATCGGTAGCCCTACCTATCCGTCAACGAACTGGCCGCGGTCCGGGGAGCAGGTCGTGCTGCATCGCGAACAGCGCCGCCGCAGCTCGGCTGGACACGCCGATCTTGGTGTAGATGTGCTGCACGTGGTGCTCGGCGGTGCGGCGGGAGATCACCAACCGCTCGGCGATCTGGGCGTTGCTGCATCCCTCGGCCACCAGCGCGAGCACCTCGACCTCGCGGTCGGACAGCCCGGACGGCGGCTCCCTCCGTGGAACACGCGAGCTATGGCCGGCGGCGGCGAGCACAGCGCCGACCGCGTGGTGGTCGAACAGACCGTCACGGGCCCCGTCCCGCAACCGGTCCGCTGCCTGCTCGGCCGGCACCGCGGACCGATGCGGGCGGTCCTGCGTCATCCCCTGGTAAGCGTCCGCGGCGGCCAGCAGCCGGGCAGGCACGGTCAGCTCGTCGGCTCGGCTGCCGCGGTAGTAGCCGGTGCCGTCGAGCCGCTCGTGGTGCATCCCCACGAGCCGAGCGAGGGGAGCGAGCCGCTCCGACCCGGCGAGGATGCGCTCCGAGTGGTAGGGGTGCAGCCGCACCTGCTCCCACTCGTCCGTGGTCAGCCGTCCCGGCTTCTCCCAGACCGCGTTCGAGATCGCCACGCGGCCGACGTCGTGCAGCAGCCCTGCGATCTCCAGGTCGGCGACCGCTCCAGGCGAGAGCGCGAGCCGCTCGCCGCCGGTACGGGCAAGCAAGGCCACGGCGCTGGAGTGACCGTGCGTGTACGGGGACTTCAGGTCCGCGAGGTCGGCGAACAGCGCGGCCACGTCGGCAAGCTGCTGGTCCGGCACCGTGACCGCTGGTTCCGGCTCGGCGTTCA
>CAZMXH010000017.1:0-19522 GCA_964570165.1 uncultured Actinomycetes bacterium | reverse complement strand
AGACCGTCTCAACGGCCTGGTCGATACCGCGCTTGAGGGCCATGGGGTTGGCGCCGGCGGCAACGTTGCGCAGGCCCTCGCGGACCAGCGCCTGCGCCAGCACCGTGGCGGTGGTCGTGCCGTCGCCGGCCACGTCGTCGGTCTTCTTGGCGACCTCCTTGACGAGCTCGGCCCCGATCTTCTCCCACGGGTCCTCGAGCTCGATCTCCTTCGCGATCGAGACGCCGTCGTTGGTGATGGTCGGCGCGCCCCACTTCTTCTCGAGGACGACGTTCCGACCCTTCGGGCCGAGCGTGACCCGTACCGCGTCGGCAAGTGCGTTCATGCCGCGCTCGAGGCCACGCCGCGCCTCCTCCTCGAAGGCAATCATCTTGGGCATGGGTTTCCTAGTCCTCCCGGGTAGCGGGTGGATGGTGCGGCTCGACGCCCGCGACGGACGGCCACAGCACGCCGGTTCCCTTCACCGGCGCACCGGGACCTCGCCGACCCGGCACCGCCTGAGTTGTCACTCTCACCGTGAGAGTGCTAATCCGATGTTTAGCACTCTGGGGCCGTGAGTGCAAGCCGCTCAGCCCAGCCGATGACGGTCCGCGTAGCGGGACGTAGCCTGCTGCCCGATGAATTCGGTCCCACCAGCGCGCCGGCTCCCGACAGCCGCCAAGGCATGGCGGCTGGCCGTCGCGGCCGCCTGCATCGGGCTCCTCGCCGCCGGCCAGCTCGCGGACACCGACGACTACTTCCCGTTCGGTCGGCTCTCGCAGTACGCCTCCGCCCACGACCTCGACGGTCGGGTCCGGTCCACCTACCTGCACGCCGACACCACGGCCGGTGAGCAGGTCCGGGTCCCGTTGAACGCCACCGGGGTGGGAGTCGGCCGTGCGGAGATCGAGGGACAGCTCGGCCGCATCATCGACGATCCGTCCCTCCTGCAAGGGATCGCCCGAGCCTGGGCGGCGCGGCATCCGGACCGGCCGGAGTACGTGACCTTGTACGTGAAGCGCGAGACGTACGACCTGGTCGGCGGCGTGCCGACGGGCGACCGGGAGACCGTCGAGCTCGCCCGCTGGAAGGTCCGGCGATGACGGCGATCGGGACCCGGTCGATACGGAGTGCTGCCGAACGCCTGCGCCGGGCGGCCCGGCCTGTCGCACGATGGTGGTTCACGCCTATCCCGCTGGCCAGGGTGGCGTTGCTGCGGGCGGCCGTCTACCTGTTCGTCGTCTACGACATCTTCAACTACACCAACGACGTCATTCCGCACGGCTACACGCCTGAGCTGTACCAGCCCACCCTGCTCGCGCGACTCCTGCGGCTGTCGCCGCTGCCCCCGGAGTGGGCGGAGCTACTGCGAGTCGTCATCGTGGCCGGCTCGTTGCTCGCGGTCAGCGGGCGCCTGTCGCGTCTCGCCGGCTGGACCGTCGCTGTTGCCTACCTCGTCTGGGTACTGAACAGCCAGGGCTTCGGGTACGTCTCGCACGACCACCTGGCCCTCACCGTCGCAGTGTGGGTGCTGCCGACGATCGGGCGGGCGCGCTATACCGACGGCGGCTCCAGCGAGGCCGCCGGGTGGGCGTTCCGATGCATCCAGGTGGCGGTGATCGCCACGTACTTCGGGTCCGCCTGCATGAAGTGGATCCGCAACGGCTCGCCGGCCGCCTGGGCCAACAGCGCCGTGTTCACCTGGGCGATCATGCGGCGCGGCACCGACCTGGTGCGCTGGACGCTCGAGGTGCCCGCGTTGCTGCGCGTCGCGCAGTGGGGCCTGCTCATCGCGGAGTTCCTGTCCCCGGTCGTGCTGTTCCTCCGGGGACGGTGGCTGGCGCTGTCGATCACGTTCTTTCTCGCCTTCCACTTCGTCACCTGGCGTGCGCTCGGCATCCACTTTCTGCCGACGGTCATCTGCTGGCTGGCGTTCATGCCGCTGGAACGAGCGGTGCCCGCCGTGCGCCGCCGGCTCGCCCGGCTACGGCGCCAGGGACGGCAGCCGGCGGATGCCGAAGCGGTCGCGTAGCGCGTGCCGCGCCGCGTGCAGCCCGCTCATCCCGTGTACGGCGGGTCCTGGCGGAGTCGAGGCCGAGCACAGGTACACGCCCGGCACCGGAGTCGCGTACGGGTTCCAGCGGAGGGCGGGTCGGGCGAGCATCTGCCACAGCGTGACCGCGCCCGCGGCGATGTCACCGTTCACGTAGTTCGCGTTGTGCCGTTCCATCTCCGCCGCGCTGATCGTGTGCCGGCTCACCACCACGTCGGAGAACCCGGGTGCGAACTGCTCGATACGGGCCTGGACGGCCGCGCCGAAGTCGACGGTGGAACCGGCCGGGACGTGGGCGTACGTCCACAGCGGCCGCAGCCCGCCGACCTCGCGGTCCGGATCCAGCAGGGCGGGATCGGAAACGAGCAGCATCGGGCGCTCCGGGTGGCGGCCCGCCAGGACCGCCGCCTCCGCCGCAGCCATCTCGGCGCGCGTCCCGCCCACGTGCACGGTGCCCGCACGGCCGACCTCGGGATGCTCCCACGGCACCGGTCCGGAAAGCGCGAAGTCCACCTTGGCGACCGCATTCCCGTACCGGAACCGGGACAGCGCCCTCGCATACCTCGGGGGCATCCGGTGTCCCGCGATCCGCAGCAAGGCAGCCGGACTGGTGTCGAACAAGTAGGCATCGGCGGCCGGGAGCGATCCCAGATCGGTCACGGCCTCCCCGGTATGGATGATGCCGCCGTGGACCTTCAGGTCGGCGACCATCGCGTCCGTGATCGCCTGGCTGCCCCCGACCGGCAACGGCCAGCCCGGTGAGTGCGCCAGGCTTGCGAGGACCAGAGATGCCGCACCCGACGCCACGCTCGGGATCGGGGTGATGGCATGGGCGGCGACACCCGTCAACAGGGCAGGGGCGACGTCGCCCCGCCAGCGCCGATCCCACAGCCGGGAACCCTGCTCGATACCGCCAAGGCCCACCCGCGCCGCCGTCAGCACATGCCGCGGTACCCGGCGGCGGTCGAACGTCCCGAACTCGACCACTCCGTCGATGTGCTCGACGAGCGGCCCCAGCAGCCGGCGCCATGCAGCCCCGTCGACACCGAGGGCCTCCACCGTCCTGTTGAGATCGCGGTAGGCGATACCAGCGCGCCCCCCGCCGAGCGGGTGCGCGTAGGACGCCTCCGGGTACCGGAACTCCACTCCACGGGCAGCGAGGTCGAACGCCGCGAAGAATGGGGACGCGGCAGCCATCGGATGCACCGCCGAGCACAGGTCGTGACGCAGCCCGGGTGCCAGTCCGAGATCGACGGTCCGGGCACCCCCGCCCACGGTGGGCTGCTCCTCGAACACCTCGACGGCCAGTCCTGCCCGTGCCATGACAACGGCGGCCGCCAGCCCGTTCGGTCCAGACCCGACCACGACCACGTCCGCCACGCCGCCACTCTACGGCCCGACGGGCCGGCTCGCCGGGCCACAGCGGCAGGCGCCGGGGTGCGGTGGGCCGGACTTCCGCCGAGGAACGCAACAGGCCCGGCTCCTGGAGAACCAGAAGCCGGGCCTGCCGGATTGCCGCGCGCTAGACGACGCGTACCTGCTCGGCCTGCGGGCCCTTCGGACCTTCGCCGACCTCGAACTCGACCCGCTGACCATCCTCAAGGCTGCGGTAGCCTTCCATCTGGATCGCGGTGTAGTGGACGAAGAGGTCACTTCCGCCATCTACGGCGATGAAGCCGTAGCCCTTCTCGGAGTTGAACCACTTCACTGTGCCCTGAGCCATTGCCTCTCCTCAGCCTGGGCGGTGTGCATCGGACGCCTCGATTGCCTGAGGGCCCGGGTCGTGCCCGCGCCAACCACCCGGAGGGGAGGTCTCGCGCGCTCGTTCCGCTTGCTCACTGGTCGCTCGCGTCACTTTCGACCGATGCCGACATTACACGCAGATCCAGTACCCTCAACAGATGCATCGCAGGGCCGGGCGCGCTCGACGGCGTAGGGTTCGCCAGGCCCCCCGGCGTTCTCGGCTCGGCCTCGCGTTCGGACTGCTCGGTGAGTTGCTTCTCACCGCAGGGGTGCTGGTGTTGCTCTATGTCGCGTACGTGTTGTGGGGCACGGGCATCCAGACCGGCATCGCCCAGAGCGACCTCCGAGAGCAGACGGTTGGCACGTGGGCGGAGCCGCGGGCGGCCCAGGAGGTGACGACGGCCGACGCGGACGAGCCGGACGTCCACCAGGCCTTGGAGGATCTGCAACCCGGCGACGGCTACGCGCTGCTGCGAATACCCCGGCTGGGCGCGGACTGGGAGTGGGTGGTCCTGGAAGGCACGGACCTGACCCACCTTGCCGACGGGCCGGGCCACTACGAGGGCTCCGCTCATCCCGGTGAGCTGGGCAACCTGGCGATCGCCGGGCACCGCTCCGGCCACGGCGCTCCGTTCCATGACCTCGACAGGCTGCGTGTCGGCGACACCATCGAGATCGAGACCGCCGAGGGCGTGTGGACGTACACCGTCGACCAGCCGCCCACCGTCATCGAACCCACTGATGTCTGGGTGATCGACCCGGTCCCCGGCGAGGCCGCCGGCACCGAACCGACGGAGCGGCGCATCACGCTCACGACCTGCCACCCGCGGTACGGATCGACGCAGCGGATGTATGTCAGCGGCGTGCTGACCGATGGAGAGGAGGTCTGATGTACGCCTGGGTGTGGCGGCACCTACCCGGGCCCTGGCCGGTCCGGGCGCTCCTCGCGCTCGGTCTCGTTGTCCTCGCGGTCGCCGCGCTGTTCCTCTGGGGCTTTCCGTGGATTGAGCAGACGTTCGGCATCGGGGACGTTACGGTCGGCTGACCAGCAGCCGCAACGGGCCGGCGACGCGCCTGGTGCGACCCGCGTCCGCACTCGCCGCTCGAGTCGGCGCTGCGCGCGCTGCTGCTGGATGCCGGGATCACGAGGAAGATCACCTGACTGCACTCCATAGAATCGTCACAAAAAGGGACGAATCTTCCAGCCGATTCGTGATCTTCCCGTAGTTCTTCACGCTGTGCTGATCAATCGGACGGTGGTGCGCTGCCGCCGGCCACGGCCGGGATGATCGACAGCTTGGTCCCGTCCGGCGTGGGCGTCTGCAGGCCGTCGGCGAACCGCACGTCGTCGTCGTTCACGTACACGTTGACAAACCTGCGGATCTCCCCGGAGTCGTCGAGCACGCGACCGGCGATGCCTGGGTAAGCGGCATCGAGCGCGGCCACGACGTCGGCCAGCGTGGCGCCATCGCCGACCGTGACGGTGACGTCGGCCTCGCCGCCTGTGTAGGTGCGCAGGATCGTCGGGACTCGTACAGCCACCGTGCTCACGTGCGGCTCACCTCCGGGAACAGGGCGTGAAACGCCTCGGTGGTCGGTTCGATGGTGGCCGCCGGGCCGGCCGCTCCGGCCACGGCGTCCAGCGTCTTCAGCCCTTGACCGGTGTTGAAGACGACGGTCTCGGCATCCGGATCAAGCAGGCCGGAGCGCAGTAGCTTCGCGAGGACGGCGACCGTCACGCCTCCGGCGGTCTCAGCGAAGATGCCCTCGGTGCGCGCCAGCAGCCGGATGCCCTCGAGGACCTCCTCGTCGGTGACATCCTCGACCGCTCCACCGGTGCGGCGGACGACGTCCAGCACGTACGGGCCGTCCGCCGGGTTGCCGATGGCCAGGGACTTGGCCACCGTATCCGGACGGACCGGGCGGACGACGTTGTGACCCGCCTTGAAGGCGGCGGCGACCGGAGCACAACCGGTTGCTTGCGCTCCAAAGATCCGCGGTTCCGGCCCGTCGGCCAGTCCGAGTTCGGCGAGCTCCCGGAACCCCTTGTCCACCTTGACCAACTGGGCACCGCTCGCCACCGGGATCACGACCTGCGGCGGCAGCCGCCACCCGAGTTGCTCGGCGATCTCGTACCCCAGCGTCTTGGACCCCTCGGCGTAGTACGGGCGGACGTTGACGTTGACGAAAGCCCAGTCCTCGTGCTGGCCAGCCAGCTCGGACGCGAGCCGGTTGACGTCGTCGTAGGTACCTTCGACCGCCACCAGAGTGGGCGCGTAGATCGCCGACGTTACGATCTTCGGCTGCTCCAGGTCGCTGGGCACGAAGACGAAACCGCGAATGCCGGCCCGCGCAGCCGCAGCGGCAACCGCGTTCGCCAGGTTCCCCGTGGACGGGCAGGCGAGCACCGAGAACCCCAGCTCTCGCGCGGCGGCCAGGGCGACCGCGACCACGCGGTCCTTGAACGAGTGCGTCGGGTTTCCGGAGTCGTCCTTGACCCACAAGGTCCGCATACCGAGTTCCCGCGCCAGGTTGTCGGCCCGCCGGAGCCTGGTGAAGCCTGGGTCGGTGTTCGGGGTCTCCGCCACACCGGCCGGTACGGGCAGCAGGTCACGGTACCGCCAGATGGACAACGGGCCGGCCTCGATCCGCTCGCGCGTGACGTCGCGATGGTCATAAGCCACCTCCAGCGGACCGAAGCATTCAAAGCACGCGTAGAACGGGCCAAGCTCAGAACGTGCGCCGCATTCGCGACATGACAGGTGGCTCGCAGCGCCGAGGTCTGGCGACCCGGCCCCGCCCGCGGACGACGTGGCGTCGAGGGTTGCGACCATCCGAGAAACGACCTCCTCATCTCTCCCGCGCGCGGCGGGCCGGACTTGGCACCTGCCGCCGCAAACGGCGGTGGTTGCCGGGGCTTCACTGGGCCGGGTCCCTCTGCCCCTCTCGATGAGCTTGGTCGTGACTCTACGGAGTGCAAGCACTCAACGGTAGTGACGTCTATATTGTGAGACGCCTGTCCCGTCATACGGGCCGATGTGATCGGTGTGGCGATCCACGTCCTGCGATCAGGTGATTGGCACACTGTCCGCTGTGAAACCGGCTCATTGGGCGCGTTTCGTGGCCAACCTCGTCAACCTCTCCACGCCGCTCGGGCTGCTGGTCGGCCTCGCCGGGCGGGTGCGCTTCACGCCGGGGCCCGACGGGCTCATCATGGGTGACGGCTACCGGATCCCGGTCCCGGCCGCAAGGGCGTTCACGGTCGGCAATGTCGTCCTGTTCTCCCGTGTGAGTTCCAGCGCCGCGCCGGCGCGCCTGCTGGCGCACGAGGCGCGGCACGCCACCCAGTACGCGATCTGCCTCGGCCCCGTGATGGTGCCGCTGTACCTGATCGCGGCCGGCTGGTCGTGGATCCGCACCGGCGACTTCGCGTCCCGCAACATCTTCGAAACCCGCGCCGGCCTGCAGGACGGCGGCTACACCGAGCGCCCGCTGCGTCCCATCTTCTGGCGCGGTGGCGGATAGCCGCTACGGTCCGTCCGGGACAACTGCGAGCGGGGCTAGCTGCGCGCCATCTGCTCGGCCACCATGTGCAGCCAGCTCACCAGGCCGTCCGGCCCGTCCACGATGACGTCCGCGGCGTCCCGGAGGTCGGCAGGCGTCTCAGGAGAGTCGCTACAGACCACGAGGCCGGGGATGGCGAGCGACCGCACGGCGGCCACCGCGGGCAGGTCGCCGAGGTCGTCGCCGGCGAACAGCACCGCTCCAGCGCCGGTCACCGCCACCAACTCACGCAGCGCCCCGCCCTTGTCGATACCAGCAGGTCGCAGCTCGAGGACGTTTCGGCCCGCCACGACCTCGAGGCCGTGCTTCTCCGCGATGCTGCCGACGGATGGACGCAGTCGTTCCAGCGTCCCGCCCGGGTCTGCGGTGTTCCGAGTGTGAAGCGCGACCGAGCGCACCTTGTCCTCCACGTCGGCCCCAGGCGGGCCCGACTGCACCAGATGTCGCAGGGCCTCGCGGGCCGGCGCGACACCCGGATGCGGCTCCGGCGCTGACACCTCGCCGTCCGCCCACCGCTCCAGGCCGTAGTGCCCGTAGATCAGCAGGCCAGGAACATCGGCGAACCCCGGCGCCAGCCGGAGCACGTCGGTGACCGGCCGGCCGGTCACGATCGCTACCCGGCAGCCCGCCGCCGCCCGCGCCGCCAGAGCGCCGGCGGCACGGGGATGCGCCACCGCCTCGTCCGGACGGGGGACGATCGGTGCGAGCGTCCCGTCGAAGTCCAGGGCGACCAGAGTGGCCGTCGGGTCGGCCAGGATGCTGTCGGGGATCACCTCCCCACCAGGACTCCTTCGCGCGCTCACCCGGTGTCCCCGGACGGCTCCTCGCCGCCGTACGTCTCCGCCCAGTCGTCGGTGAGGATGAGCACCAGCCGCTGCCGCGTGAGCCCGGCGATCGTGGGCTCCACGGCTCCGATCTCGGGGAACTGCGCGGCCAGTGCCTCCGCCGACTCGCGCATCGCCTCCTCCGGGTAGAAGATCGTCGTCTCGGAGAGTTCGCCGCTGTAGTTGTCCGTCGCCGGCACCTCCCAGCCGCCCTCTTGCAGCATCTGCTGGGCGCTTGCCGCCAGCCCAGGGACCGTGGTGGAGTTCAGGATCGCTACGGGGGAGCGAAGCTCGGGCGGCGCTGTGACGGGCTCGGGCGGAGGCTCCGTCTCCTCGGACGAGGCTTCGTCCTCGCCCTCCCCCGTGCCCTCGTCCTCGTCGCTCATCTCGACGTCCTCGTCCGGCTGTTCGCCCTCGACCGCGAGATCGTCGTTCTCGCCCGCTGGGGCACCGTCATCGCCGAACGCCCACAGCAACGCGAGCACGACGGCGATCGTCCCGAACAGGGCTACCAGCGAAGGCCATGCCCGGTCGAAGCGGGAACGCTCGGTCACGGCCTCAGGAGACTACGCCACGGGACGACGTGCGAGCACGGCGGCGGGCCGATCGCAGCCGACGCAGCCGGTTGACGACGACCGGCGCATGCGCCATCGCCTCAGGATGGTCGATCAGGGCGTTCAGCACCTGGTAGTACCTGTTCGCCGACAGCCCGAACAGGTCCCGCACCGCCTGCTCCTTGGCGCCCGCGCGCCGCCACCACTGGCGCTCGAAGTCCAGGATCGCCCGCTCGCGGTCACCGAACTCGGTCATGCGAACCCCTGGCTCGGCGGAGTGCGGCGGGCCCATGGGCGCAATGCTACGAACCCTGTCCCTGGTTCTCCTGCGCGACAGGCCGAGCACCCCCCATTCCGCTCTCGCGAAACCGGCACAATCGCCCCTCGTGACATGATGAACTTGCCTTCGTCACCCGTCCGACGTTGGTTAACGTTGCGGAGACGAGGAGGGCACAGTTTGGAGGGAACGAGCAGCTTCGTCGTCGTGGCCAACCGGTTGCCGGTGGACCGGGTAACAGAGGCGGACGGCAGCGTCGGCTGGCGGCGTAGCCCGGGTGGGCTCGTTACCGCGCTCGCGCCCATCATGCGAGCCTACGCCGGGGCGTGGGTCGGGTGGACGGGCGCGCTCGACGAGGATCTGCCGCCGTTCTCCTCCGAGGGCATGGAACTCGTCCCCGTGCCGCTGTCCGGCCCGGACGTGCGGCACTACTACGAGGGCTTCTCGAACGCCACCCTGTGGCCGCTCTACCACGACGTGATCGTCCCCCCCGAGTACCAGCGGGAGTGGTGGGATGCCTACCGACGGGTCAACAGGAGGTTCGCCGAGGCGGCCGCGCGCGTCGCCGACGAGGCGGCGACCGTGTTCGTGCAGGACTACCAGCTACAGCTGGTGCCCCAGCTGCTCCGGGAGCTGCGACCGGACCTGAAGATCGGGTTCTTCCTGCACATCCCGTTCCCGCCGGTGGAACTGTTCGTCCAGTTGCCATGGCGGCGGCAGATCCTGGAAGGCCTGCTCGGCGCGGACCTCGTCGGCTTTCAGCGGGTTGGCGGAGCTGACAACTTCGCCGCCCTGTGCTCCCGGTTCACCGACGCGGTCACTACCGACGATCGCGTGGTCGAGCTCGAAGGGCGCAAGGTGCTGATCCGGGCCTTCCCCATCTCGATCGAGGTGGAGGAGGTGGAGCGGCTCGCCCGTGACCCTTCCGTGCAGGCCCGCAGCGCGGAGGTCCGCGAAGAGATCGGCTCGCCGAAGCACGTGCTGCTCGGCGTGGACCGGCTCGACTACACGAAGGGCATCCGGCACCGTCTCAACGCGTGGGGAGAGTTGCTGGCCGACGGCGAGCTCACACCCGACGACGCGGTGTTCGTGCAGGTGGCGACGCCCAGCCGGGAAAGGGTCGAGGCGTACCAGATCCTGCGGGACGACATCGAGCTGACGGTTGGCCGCATCAACGGCGAGTTCAGCCGCATCGGCGCACCCGCAGTGCACTACCTGCACTCGTCATACGACCGGCCCGAGCTTGTCGCGCTGCTTCGGGCAGCGGACGTCATGATCGTCACGCCGCTGCGCGACGGGATGAACCTCGTGGCCAAGGAGTACGTCATCGCCCGCACCGACCTGCGAGGCGCGCTGGTGCTGTCCGAGTTCGCCGGCGCCGCGGACGAACTGGACGGTGCGTTCCTGGTCAACCCGCACGACATCGACGGCCTCAAGCGGACCATGCTCGCCGCCATGCGGATCGACCCGGCCGAGGCCGAGGACCGGATGCGTCGGCTACGCGAGCACGTCACCACCCACGACGTGCACCGCTGGGCACGCGAGTACCTGGAGACGCTGCGCGCGGTGTAGCCGCCGGCCGACGCTGCGAGCGTGCGATCGGCGTGCGGTCTTGAGCTACCGGTCGTTGTCGCCGGTGTAGGCCATCCAGGCCTGGGTGTCCCCGATGTCCGAGTGCTCCGAGTGGGTGTCGGTAAGCCGCTCCGTCGCCTGCTCGGCTTGACGCAACTCCCTGTTCGCCAAAGCTACAAGATCGCGAAGCCCGTCGGCGCCGAAGCGGTCACGTACGTTCCGCACGGCGTCGATCACCATCCGGTCCATGTCAGGGGTGGCGTTCATGTCGTTGCTCCTCGCTCGGCTGCTCCACTTCTTGTACAGGACAACCGCGAGGGATGCCACAGGTTGCCCCTTGTTGCCAGGTTGTGACATTAGCCGGATGCGCCCCGCTGAGCGTCGATCACGCGAAGTAACCTTAAGTTATGTTCAACTCTCTGGAGGATCGGGCATGGCGCGGCTGATGATAGGCGAGCTGGCGGCCCGCAGCGGCGCGGCGCCGTCCGCCCTGCGGTTCTACGAATCCAAGGGCCTGCTCAGCTCGGAACGGACGTCGGGAGGGCAGCGGGTGTACGACAGGTCGACCCTTCGGCGAGTGGCGTTCATCCGCGCCGCGCAGCGCGTCGGTCTGACGCTCGAGGAGATCGGCAAGGCGCTGGACACGCTTCCCAGCCGACGGACGCCGACCGCGGCGGATTGGGCGCGTCTGTCCGCAAGTTGGCGGTCCAAGCTCGACCAGCGGATCGCGGAGCTCCAACGGCTGCGCGACGAGCTGGACAACTGCATCGGCTGCGGCTGCCTTTCGCTGAAAGCCTGCAGCCTCTACAACCCGAACGACCGGGCTGCCGAGCTTGGCACCGGCCCCCGGTACCTCTGGGGCGACGCGCGGCCCGCACCGGGTGCGTCTCGGTCCGATGCTTGAAGCCTGGATCGCCTGAAAATCGTGACACGGCGCGAGTCACCTGTATCATCGCGTCGGCCGCGGAACACAGGAGGTTCCGGGACATCTGGGGCAGCCCGATGGCGCTGCGGCGGGCAGATCGTCGGCGTGGAGTAGTGACAGCATGGTGCAAGGTCCTAGAGGATGGCCCGGTGCTCAGGCCGGCGCCCGGTATCGGATCCCGTGATCCCTGGTGTCATCGCCACGTCAGGTGAACGCGATGCTGCCTCGTCGGTTCGCGTTGATCCGCCACGTCGACTACTCGGGCGTCTCCGGTATCGGCGTGGTGGCCTACGGTGTGGCCTTCGCGGACGGCCACGTCGTGCTGCGGTGGTGTTCCAGCCATCCGGCCACCAGCGTCTGGGCATCGATCGATGACCTGCTTGCCGTGCACGGCCACGGCCAGGCGACAAGCATCGAGTGGATCGACGCGCCGCACGGCGACCTCGAAGGCCTGCCCGCGCCCGGGGGTGGGCGCCGCGCGCGGCCGGTCGCGGCCGGAGAAGACGAGAAGGCCGCAGCCGACTCCAACGAGAATGCCGGCGACGTGACGCGGGAGCCAGACAAGCACGGGACGCGCGCGGTACCCGATACGAGCGAACATAACGGTCATCCCGGCTCCGAAACCCTTCCGTTTCTGGTGAGCGATTGGTCGCGGAGGTCCGGCGCCGAACGGCAGCAGGATCACGTACCACGGCCGGTGCGCCCGGGCCGGCATCGGCGACCCGAAACCCCCGCGACCTCATCGGACGACCCCCGCTAGCAGCGCTGCTACGCACGTACCGAGGCGGACAGGCGTGGTCACTGTGCCGTGGCATGGCGAAGATGGCCACCCGCGGCTGCGAGGCGCTGCCTGGCTGCCTCCGCGTCCACCCCGGCCAGCAGCATCACGATCGCGACCTTGGTCTCTCCTTCCGCGGCGTCGAACGCGGCGGCGGCCGCAGCGTCCGATGCGCCGGTCGCCTCGCGAACGATCCGCTGGGCACGGCGGCGGAGCTTGGTGTTGGACGCTCGCATGTCGACCATCAGGTCGCCGTACGTCCGTCCGAGTTGGACCATCACCAGGGTGGAGATGGTGTTGAGCACCAGCTTCTGCGCCGTCCCGGCCTTCAGCCGGGTCGAGCCCGAGATCACCTCCGGGCCGGTGAGCGCTTCGATCGCCAGGTCGCAGTTCGCAGCCAACGCAGACCCCGGGTTGTTCACCACGGCCACCGTCAGCGCCCCCGCCTCCCGTGCGACCTCGACCGCACCCATGACGTAGGGGGTCCGCCCGGACGCGCTGACCGCCACGACGACGTCGTCCGGCCCCAGACCGAGCTCCCGTACATCCGACCTGCCAAGCTCGACGTCATCCTCGCTCCGCTCAAGCGCCTTGGCGAACGCGCTTGGCCCACCCGCTATCACCGCAAGCACCCGTTCATCTGCCCCGAACGTGGGGCCGCATTCGGCGACATCGAGCACGGCGAGCCGGCCGGGGGTCCCGGCGCCGAGCTCGATCAACCGGCCGCCACGACGCAGCCGGGTCACCGCTTCGTCGATCGCCACAGCGAGTTGCTCTCCGGCCGCCGCGACGGCCGCCACCGCCACCGCGTCCTGCTGCGACATCAGCTGGACCTGCTCCCGCGTGCTCATCTGGTCGAGCCTGCGGGCTGCCGCGAGCCGTCCCTCGGTGTCCAGCCCGTCGAGCTCGTCTGGCATCGAAGCCTCCCCCTCAGCGCACGCGGCGGCTCACCCGTCCGCCCGTCGGTCATTTCCGGCCTGGTGGACGTCTCCGCGCAGCAGCAGCTTCTCGTAGATGCCTGCTGGGCAGCCCGCGACCCACCCCGCGCCCGCGATCGCATCGCCGGCCGCGGGCGCCGTCGGCACACCGGGTGCCCTGGCGGCCATCACCGCTGTGAACGGCGCCGTCACGAGATCGTTGATGTCGAACAGCCCGCCCGTGACGGCCACGCGGCGGTCCTGCCGCGGGAGCTTGGCACAAGCCGCGACGGCCGTATCGGCGAGGTCGGAAACCGCACGGTCCCAGATGGCCATCGCCTCGGCATCCCCGTCCCGGGCAGCCCGCGCGACCGCGGGGGCGAACGACGCCACGACCCGAGCGGGCGCCTGGTCCGCGTGCAGCTGTCCGGGCAGTTGGTCGAGCGGCCCGAACCGCTCGACCGCCAGGGCGGCCAGGGCCGCAGAGCCGCCGGGGCGGCCGTCGCCGTGCCGGATGGCCGCCGACAGGCCGGCCCGGCCGACGGCGAACCCACTGCCGGCATCGCCCACCAGGTAGCCCGCACCGTCCACCAGCGTGGCATCGCCTGAGGCATCCACTGCTAGCGCGGCCGCGCCAGTGCCCGCTGCCAGCAGCACACCCGCCCGCCCGGCGAGCCCGCCGGCATGGGCCGCAACGATGTCCGTCGTCACGACCACGCTCCCGTCGCAGTAGCCGCGGGAGACCAGAGCCTCGAGCAGCCGGCCGGCGGCGGCCGGCCGGGACATGGCGCCGGCCGCGGCAACGACGAAACTGTCCGGCATCCCGGCGGGAGAGCTCCCGAGCTCCGCCCATATCCCGTCGAGCACCGCGAGCAGCCGTGCCACGCCGGACGGGTCGGACAGCGTTGCGTCGGCGTCCCGGTGCACGCGGGGTCCGGGTACGCCGTCGGAGAGCAGGCTCGCCCGCACGGTCGTCCGGCCGACGTCGACTGCAAGAACGTTCACGCCGCGCCTATCCCGTGCGGTGCGAGAGCTGTGGCCCCGCGACCGCGCGGCTGGTGCCGCGCGCGTGCAACTCGACCTGGAACTTGTACCGGTCACCGCGGTACACCGATCGGACGAACTCGACGACCCGGCCATCCACCGCCCGGGACAACCGCTCGAACAGGAATGCCGGCGAGTGCAGCGGCACCTCCAGCGCCTCGGACTCGCTCTCATCGGTGACGGTGGCCTCGATGGTCTGGGTGCCGGACTCGAGGCGCACGCCGTACCGCTCGCGGAGCAACTCGTAGAAAGAGGTGTCGGCGAGCATGTCGCCATCGAGGTCGGGCGCGACCGAACGCGGCACGTGCAGCGTCTCCAGCGCCATCGGCGCCCCGTCCGCGAGTCGCAGTCGCATCACCCGAGCAACCGGCTCGCCGGGCGAGATCTCGAGCAACCGGCCCAGCTGAGCGCCGGCGAGCACCTCGTCCACGCCCAAGGTGCGGCTCGACGGCACCGCTCCGCGCTGGCGCATGTCCTGGGAGAACGAAGTCACGGCGAGACCCTGCGCAATCTTCGGCTCGGCCACGAACGTGCCGGCGCCGTGGCGCCGCTCCAGCCGGCCCTCCCGGACAAGCTCGTCGATCGCACGCCGCAGCGTCATCCGGGAGACGCCGAACCGCGGCGCGAGCGACCGCTCGGGCGGCAACGCGTCGCCTACCGCAAGCTCGGCGATGAGGTCGAGGATCTCATCGCGGATGGAATGGTATTTCGCGGTGCGCACGCGGCTCTCTCGACTCGGGTGACGGGCACTAGCGACCGGTTGGCCGCCTGCGGTAAGCGGCGTCCTCGCGGTTCATCAGTGGTCTAGGACTGTACGCCATCCGTTCTAGCGATTCCACGCCTTTTGGTCTAGACGTCTTTAGCTATGTCCCTTAACTTTGCGGTATTGGTCTAGGCCCCGCGCTCACGGCTCCGGGCGCGCCGTTCGAGCACCCGGCATCCGTCCCCGAGATGGGCTGGAAGACCGATCCGGCCGACGGTCACGTCGCGGGGACGCTGACGCTGCGGGACGGTTCGCCGCTCGATCAGGTCGAAGTCACGCTCGAGCCGGTCATCGGCGACGGCGAACCCGTGAGCAGCGGGTGCAACCCGGCGCCATCGCCGACGCAAGCCTCACCTATACGTGGCGTTGCCCCACTGATGCCACGCCGATGCCCGTTGACCAGCACCCGAAGTGGTCGGGCGCCGTCGGCGCACCGTAGGGTATGGGTGCCAGTCGACGAGCAGCCCGGGAGGTCGTGCCATGGGTCGTCGGGCCGCACCGGCGCGGCTGTCGGCCTGGGCGCGCTCCGCCGCGCTCCACGCGGTCTTCGCGTTCGCGGCGACCGCGCTGGTCACGCTCTTCGGCGCGCTGCCGGCCAGCGGTCTCGCAGCCCGGCACGCGACGGCTGCCGACACCGCCGAGGCAGGCACGTCGGCGATGTCGGCGGCAGTCGCTACCGTTGCGCCGAACGGCGCGCTGCTGGCCTCCTCCACCGGTTCGGACGACGCAGATGACCGCGGCATGCTCCTCCCAGGGGCCGACACCCCGCGCGCGGTGCGCTCGGTCGGCCCGGCCGTTTCCGAGCCCCTGAGTGCGGCACCCGCCCGGCCGGCCGCATCCGCTGCGCTGTCAACAGCCTGGGGGCGCGCACCACCAGCGTGATCGGGTCGCCGCTGATCTGATCGCTGTCGTGGGAAGGCCCTGTCGTGAACCGGTCGTCCGTCGTGCGCGCCCTGCTGGCGCTCGCCGTCCTCTCGTTGTCCGGCTACTTCGTCCTCACGTCCTCGCCCACCTTGGGCCTCGACCTGCGTGGTGGCGCGCAGATGGTGTTCGAGACCAGGGACACCGAGACCGTCGAGGCCACCGCCGAGACCACGGACCAGGCGCTCGAGGTGTTCCGGCGCCGGGTCGACGCGCTCGGCCTGGCCGAGCCCACGCTGACCAGGTCGGGTGAGAACCGGATCATCGTGGAACTGCCGGGCGTCACCGACCCGGACGAGGTCGCCGAGACCATCGGCCAGACCGCTCAGCTCAGCTTCCATCCAGTCCTCGGGATCGGCGACTCGTCCGAGACCGGCGGGGAGGGCGCCGAGAACGAGGGCAACGGCGCGGACGCAGCGACCGCCGAAGACGAGTTCGTCCTGCCCGACGAGGACGGCGCGCCGTTGCGCCTCGGCCCGGTCGCCCTCAGTGGGGACGCCGTCGGCGGCGCGGAGGGAGTCCTCGACCAGCAGACCGGCACGCGGTGGCTCGTCACCGTGGACTTCGTCCGCGGCGGTCCGGACGCATGGCAACAGCTCACCGCCGAGCGGGCCTGCTTCCCTCCAGGGGACCCGCAGCGCCGGATCGCAATCGTCCTGGACGACCAGGTCATCTCGTCGCCCCAGGTCGACCCCTCGGTGCAGTGCAACGTCGGGATCCCTGGCGGGAGTACGCAGATCACCGGCAACTTCGACGCGGAGTCCGCGCAGGAGCTCGCAGCACTCATCCAGGGCGGTGCCCTTCCCGTCGACGTCGTCGCCATCGAGCGCCGGGTGGTGGGCCCCACGCTGGGGCAGGCGGCGATCGACGCCAGCTTCCAGGCCGCGGTCATCGGCATCGCGATCACGGGAGCGTTCATCCTGTTCGCCTACCGGATGCTCGGCGTCGTCGCGGCCATCGCGCTGGCGGGCTATGCCCTGATCGCGTACGGCGTCCTGACTGCCCTCGGCGCCACACTGACGTTGCCAGGCCTGGCCGGCTTCGTGCTCGCCATCGGCATGGCCGTCGACGCCAACATCCTCGTCTTCGAGCGAGCCCGGGAGGACTATGTCGATGGCAACATCAAGAGCGGCCGGAAGGCCGTGCAGAGCGGCTTCCAGAACGCGCTCTCGGCCATCGCCGACTCGTCCATCACGACACTGCTCGCCGCAGGCTTGCTCTTCTTTCTCGCGTCTGGACCGGTCCGTGGCTTCGGTATCACGCTGACCATCGGCGTGCTGGCCTCGCTGTTCGCCGCCCTGGTGCTCACCAGGGTGCTGGCCGAGTGGCTGATCGAGCGCGGCTGGGTCCAGCGACATGCGCTGGCGACGGGGATCGGACAGCACACCCGGGTCCGGCGCTGGCTGCGCCGCATCCGGCCGGACCTCATGCGGCACAGCCGGCGCTTCCTGGTCGTCTCGCTGCTTGCGGTAATCCTCGCGGGAGCGGGCATCGTCGTCCGGGGCCTCAACTTCGGCGTGGAGTTCACCGGCGGTCGCCAGCTCGCCATCGCCACCGAGAGCCCTGTCGACGTCGAGCAGGCGAGGGAGGCGATCTCGGACTCGGGCTTCCCCACGGCGATCGTCCAGGAGACGGAGGACGCGGACGTCTCCGTGCGCATTGAAGAGCTCACCGACTCGGAGAAGGACGAGATCGTCGACGCCGTCGGCGAGCTGGCCGGCGGCGCAGAGCTTGTCCGGGACGAGCTGATCGGTCCCAGCCTGGGGGACGAACTGCGCCGCAACGCGCTCATCGCGCTCGCGGTCGCGCTCGCCGCCCAGCTGGCATATCTCGCGATCAGGTTCCGCTGGACGCTCAGCACGGGAGCTGTGACGGCGCTGTTCCAGAACGTCGTGCTCGTCCTCGGCATCTTCGCCTGGCTCGGCCTGCTGATCGACGGGATCTTCCTCGCCGCCATGCTGACGATCATCGGCTACACGGTCAACGACACCGTCGTCGTCTTCGACCGCATACGGGAGGAACGCCGGGCCGACTGGGACAGACCGCTGCCGGAGACGGCGAACTCGGCCATCCTCAACACGCTCCCGCGATCGGTGAACACCGGCCTGAGCACGCTGTTCATTCTGGTCGCGTTGTTGGTTCTGGGAGGCGACTCGTTGACGAACTTCGCCCTCGCGCTCGTGCTCGGCATCGTGGTCGGGACGTACTCGTCCAACTTCACCGCCGTACCCGTCGCCCTCGAGCTCGAGCGGAAGTACCCCACGCCGAAGCCCGAACCCAAGGAGAAGGTCCGCGACACGCGCTCCCGCGAAGATCCCAACTACGGCGCCGTCGTCTGACGTGGTTCGATCACGTTCGGCAGAGTCGCCCTCACCTCACGAGGCTCGCATGCCTGCCGCGGTCAGGCTGCGGCTGCTGAACGTGATCGAACGGCTTCGGCGCGACGCATCGCGTCGGTGTAGATCGGACCCGGCTTCAAGGGCAGTGCCGCGAGAGCCGCCCGCCCGAGCCGAGCGGTCACCGTCGCCGCGACGTCCGTCGTCGGCAACCCGGGCATCCGGTAGATCCGGCGCGCCCACCGGGGCAGCAGCGCGAACCCCGCCGCGGCCACGACGGCCCACGCTGGACGGGCGGGCGTCCAACCGAGCCCCTTCGGCATCGGCGGCATCGCCAGAAACCGGGCCACGTCGACTGCGGGAGCGGTGAGGGCGAGCTCAGGCCTCATCCGCTGGTAGTAGTCCTCGACCTCGGCGGCCGAACAGGGAACGGTGCCCGGTTCGAGCCCCACGAGCTCGGCGGCGCGAAGCTGCTCGGCGTAGTACCGGTCCACGTCAGCGTCGGTCAGCCCCACACCGGATCGGCGCGCCGTCGTCGCGAACGAGTCGACCTCGGTGACGTGAACCCAGCGCAGCAGATGGGGATCGTCGATCCGGAACTCCTCGCCGGTCTCCGGGTCCCGCGCCCGGAGCCTACCGTGCAGCCGCCGGAGCCGTGCCCCCGCGCGCTCGGCGTCCGCCGTCGTCCCGTAGATCACGGTGCCGACGTACTCGGCCGTCCGCATCAGCCGCCCCCACGGATCGTCCTTGTAGTTGGAGTTCTGGACGACGCCTTCGATGGCGCGCGGGTGCAGCGCCTGCAGGTAGAGCGCGCGGAGCCCCGCGACCCACAGGATCGGCTCCGCGTGGACCCGCCAGCTGACGCTGTCCGGGCCGAACAGACCGAGGTCGACGTCCTCTGTCATGCAACTGATAGTGCCACGCTGCCGGCGCCGGATGATGCCATCGCGGTATCCGCGGTGGGCGGGCTAGCCCACGCCGCGAGGCCGGAACTGCACGCTGATCCGCGGCCCCGCCGGCCGCGCCGTCTTGGGGACGGAATGCTCCCAGGTCCGCTGGCACGAGCCGCCCATCACCAGCAGGTCGCCGTGGCCGACGCGGAAGCGCGGGCCGCGACCGCCGCCGCGCGGGCGCAAGGCCAGGGTCCGCGGCGTGCCGAGCGAGAGGATCGCGACCATGGTGTCCTCCTCGCTGGCCCGCCCGAGCCGGTCGCCGTGCCACGCCACGCTGTCCCTGCCGTCCCGGTAGAAGGCCAGGCCCGCTGTCACGAAC
>CAZMXH010000016.1:0-19978 GCA_964570165.1 uncultured Actinomycetes bacterium | reverse complement strand
AGATCGGCAGAGTCGACCGCGCGTACGCCGCTGTGCCGGAGTTGGCAGGTGGCCACCTGCCGCGCCCGCCGGGCGACTATCTGCGCCGCCTTTACTACGACACGGTCACTCATTCACCCAGCGCCCTGCGGTTCCTGCTGGATTTCGCCGGAGCCGAGCACGTCGTTCTCGGCAGCGACCACCCGTTCGAGATGGGTGACCCGGACCCGGTCGAGACAATCCGGCGTGTCCCCGGGCTGACCGACGAGGAGTTCGAGCTGATCATCGGCGGCAACGTCGAGCGGCTTCTTGCCCACACCGGCGCTCATCTTGACCGTGCTTACAAACGTTCGCGAGCCTGACAGCAGGCCCGACCTGACCGGGAAGGTGCCGCATGGACATCGCGCATGGGCCGGACACCGAGTTCTACCCTCGGTTCTCGGGCGGCGAGTATGAGCGCCGCTTCGTAGCGGTGCGGCAGCTGCTCGCGCGGGCGGGGCTCGATGCGCTCGTGGTGTTCGGCTGGTCGGCGATCGGACGGGCCGTGCAGGGGGACGTCCACTACCTGAGCAACTACCTGGGGATGCGCGACAACTACGTGCTCCTCCCGCTCGACGGTGAGCCGGCCCTGTTCGTCCAGGGCTACAACCACGTTCCGAACGCGTCCAGGGTTTCCGTGCTCGACGACGTCCGCTGGGGCGGTGCCGACAGCGGCGAGACGCTCGGCAACGAGCTTCGTGATCGCGACCTGCGGCACGTTGGCGTGGTCGGGCTCATGCCGTACCAGCACCACGAAGCCATGCGGCGGGCAGCGGGACGCGGTGCCACGTTCGTCGATGTGACGATGCCGTTTCGCAGGCTCCGCACGATCAAAAGCGACGAGGAGATCGTGTGGCTACGCCGGGGTGCGCATTACACCGACCTTGCTCTCGAGGCGCTCGAGAGTGAGTTGCGGCCCGGTCTGTCCGAGGCCGAGCTCGGTCAGATCGTCGAGGCTGCCTATCGGCCCCACGGCGGCATGACCGTCTTCCACTACATCACCTCGACGTCCATGCGGGACCCTGACAGCTGTGTGCCGGCCCAGGTCCTGTCGAGACGTAAGATCCAGCCGGGAGATATCGTCACTGTCGAGATCAGCGCGGCCTACGAGGGCTATGCCGGCCAAGGGCTGCGCTCCTACGTCGTCGGCGACGAACCAACCCGGCTGTTCCAGCGCCTACACGAGACGGCAGAGGAGGTCTTCGCCGAGCTCGTGACGACGGTCAAGGCCGGGGCGACGGCCGAGGACGTGCTCGCGGCCGCTGACCGGATCGCCGATAGCGGCTTCACGATTCGCGACGACCTGGTGCACGGCTTTGGGATCGGCTTGCTTCCACCGTCGCTCGGCACGCGGGAAACGCCGCACGAGAACAGTGAGTGGACCTTCAGCGACAACGAGACCGTTGTCGTACAGCCGAACATCGTCACGCGCGACGAGCGCGCCGGCGTGCAGACCGGCCAGCTATGCCGCGTAACCAAGAACGGGCTCGAGTCGCTGCACGGCTATCCGCTCCGGCTCGTCCGCGTGTAAGCCACCGGGGCGGTCGACGCCACCCCGGGAGCCGCAGGAAAGGGACAAGGGAAGGCACCCGTGAACGGACAACCGCTCCCAGCAGTGATGGCGCCCGGCGATGTCGACTTCGAGGACCTCAAGGGACGGCTTCACTCCCCAGACTTCGGGAAGATCGCCAACAGTCCGTGGTACCGCGAGGCGGTCTACGACACCTTCTCCGACGAGGAGTACGAGCGTAGGTTCGCCGCTACGCGAGACAAGATGCGGCGGCTCGGCCTGGATGTGCTCATCGCCTGCGGTGGCCCCAACCACTGGAGCTGGGGCGGAGGAATGCGCTGGCTCAGCGGATACTGGGAGTGGCACGGTGCGAGCGCCTACGTTGTCGTCCCCGCGGAAGGGACCCCGGTCCTCGTCGCCGGCCCGGCGGGTGCGCATCGAGAGGCGATCAGGCGGTTGTCGTACGTCCGGGAGGTACGACACTCGCGCGGCGGCAGGTCGGGCGAGGTGATCGCTGAGCTACTCGTGGAACGAGGGCTTGCCGGCGGGACCGTGGGCATCAGTTACGTGGACCCGGTTTATGAGCACTACCCGCCGCACAACGAGGTGGTGACGCTTCGCGATCGCTTGCCACAGGCTGAGCTGACGTTCGTGGGAGACTTCTTCCACGACTTTCTCCGGGCCAAGAGCCCCGAGGAGGCACGGTGTGTCGCGACCGCCGGGCGCCTGCTCGATCAAGCGCTCCACGCGATGTGCGCAGCCGCGCGACCTGGGGCCGCCGAGTACGAGCTGGCGGCTGCGGCCACCCAACCGATCCTCGAGGGCGGTGGCCAGGTGAACTTCACCATCGTGGGCAGCACGGCCATGGCCGACCCGGCTTTGGCGTTCGGCAACCCCTGGCCGTCGTCGAGACGGATCAGGGAGGGGGACATCATCATCAACGAGCTCGCCTGCGGCTACAACGGCTACACCGCCCAGCTGGGCTCGCCGATCTGCGTCGGAACACCACCAGAGTGGATCACGCGATTCTTCTACGACGTGGTGCGCCCAGGATTCGAGCGCACCGCGCAGCAGCTGCAACCGGGTAACACCTGGGAGAACGTGCGCCAGGCAGGCCAGTTCTTCAGAGAGCGGGGCTACGACGGCCGGCCGCTGCTGCTGCACACCATGGACCACGTGACCCATCCGCCGTACGTGTACTGGGACCGCGTGGAGGCTCCCGAGGGTCACGAGACGATCGTGCCCGGAATAAGCCTGATGCTGGAGCCCACCGTCATCACGCCCGACGGCACCCTCGGGATCTTCTTCGGCCGCAGCTATCTCATCACCGAGGACGGTCACGAGCAGGTGACCAGATTCCCCAAGGAACTGATCGTAGTGTGAGGCTTCAGCGTGGCCGTCGGCTGGTGTGGAGAAGGCAGGCCGTAGCGTGCCCGGGCTCCACCTCTTCCAGTTCAACCGGCTCCACCTCGCGGAGCTTGACGCTCACCGTACCGCCGCGAACCACGGCCGGCTCCATGGCATCGGCCATCGCCTCTGGGCACCTGGCACGAAGGTCGTACGCGAAGCGGTTTGCCGCGCGCTCAGACTCGAATGACAGGTCCGCGTGGAACGCCGAGTGCCGCTGCACGTCGGTCAACGCGCCGAGAGGCTCCTCGCCGAGTTGGCGGACGAGATCGTCGATCTCCCAGCCGCACCACGACGTCGCGACCGGGCAGCGGGTGTGGAACCGGCAGCCTTGCGGTGGCCGGGCGGGATCGGGGATGGCTCCCTCGAGCGCGCGGCCTCGCCCGCCCACCGTGTCGGCCAGCTTAGGGTTCGCGGTCAGCAACGCTTCGGTGTACGGGTGCCGGGAGTTCTGGAACATCGCCTCCGCTGTGGCCGACTCGGCGATCTGGCCGAGGTACATGACGAGGATCCGGTCGCTCATGTGACGCACGACGTTGAGGTCATGGCTGATGAACAGGTAGGTGAGCTGGTGCTCGCGCTGCAGGGCGTGCAGCAGGTTCAGGATCTGCGCCTGTACGGAGACGTCGAGAGCGCTGGTCGGCTCGTCCAGGATGATGAAGTCGGGCTCGAGTGCCAGCGCCCGGGCGATGGAGATCCGCTGCCGTTGCCCGCCGGAGAACTGGTGCGGGTACCGGTAGAGGTGCTGGCGCCCGAGTCCTACCTGCTCTAGCAGCATGACGACGCGCTCGAGGAGTTCGGTGCCGGAAGCCTCGCCGTAGATCTTCAGCGGCCGTCCCACGATGTCCTTGACGAGCTGGCGTGGGTTAAGCGAAGAGAAGGCGTCCTGGAAGACCATCTGGCAGTTGCGCCGGAACACGCGCCGGTGCTCGCGCCTCATCGAGTGGATCCGGTACTGCGTGTCGAAGGCGGCTGCATCATCCGAGCCCGGATCGAGGTTGTCCAAGCGCTCGCGCGCCTCGGCGTCGAGACCGAAGTACACACCGCCATCCGTGGGCGGGAGCAACCCGCTTGCGCAGCGTCCGAGCGTCGTCTTGCCGCAGCCGCTCTCCCCAACGAGGCCGATCGTCTCGCCGCGGCGGATGTCGAAGCTCACGCCGTCGACGGCCTTCACATAGCCCGTGACGCGCTGCAGGACGCCGTCCTTGATGGGGAAGTACCTGCGCAGGTTCCGCACACTGAGCACGTACTCCGAGCCCGCGGCCGGCGACTGGACCTTCCCCGCGTCGGTGGTGGTCATCGCCGGTCTCCAGGCATCTCGTCAGGGCGCACGCCGATCTCTGCGCCGTCGTCGTAGAGGAAGCACGCTGCGGTGTGATCCGGTGAGCCGCCGTGCGCTCGCAGCGGAGGATCCAGCCGCCGGCACGCGCCGGCGGCGTGAGGGCAGCGAGTGCTGAAGCGGCAGCCCGGCCCGGGATCGACCACCTCCGGCACCGTCCCCTCAATTGCGGCCAGTTCGCCGCGCCGCTGGCCAGGTGACGGAATCGCTTCCAGCAGCCCACGGGTGTACGGGTGAAGGGGCTTGTCGAAGATCTCGTGTGCAGCACCGGACTCGATGATCTGTCCGGCGTACATGACCGCGACCCGGTTGCTGATCTGGCGAACCAGCGACAGGTCATGGCTGATGTACAGGACGGCGGTTCCGCGCCGCTGCTGCAACTCGCTGATCAGCTCCAGGATTCGGGCCTGGATTGTGACGTCGAGTGCAGTTGTGGGCTCGTCGGCGATCAGCAGGTCCGGGTCGCAGGCCAGTGCCTGCGCGATCATCACCCGCTGCTTCATGCCGCCGGACAGCTCGTGCGGGTAGCTGGCCATGATCTTGCGCGGATTCGCGATGTGCGTGTCGTCCAGCGCCCAGCCGATGCGCTCGTCGACCGCCGCCTGCAGGCGCCTGCGGCGGAACCGGAGCGGCGGCAGGGACAGCAAGCGGCGTTCGAGGTGGCCCGATCGCCCACGAGCCGCCCGACGCAGGAGGACTCCTGCACCGCTCCCATCCGAAAGGCCCGCACTGGCGAGCAGTTCGGGCGAGCGATGCTCCGCGAACACCTCCGCGAGTTGGTCGCGAATGGTCATCGCCGGGTTGAGAGCCTTCGCAGGGTCCTGGAAGATCATCACGATCTTGTTGCCCCTGATCGCACGTAGCTCGCGGTCAGAGACACGCAACAGGTCGATCGGCTCGCTTGCGGCCCCCGCGGAGCGCGGTCGGAAGAAGATCCGCCCGCCGGCCATGACCCCGGGCGGCATCGGCACCAGACGCAGAATCGAGCGAGCGGTGACGCTCTTGCCGGACCCTGTCTCGCCGACGAGGCCTACTGTTTCGCCTTCACCGATGTCGAGACTGACCTTGTCGACCGCGTGCACGAAGCCATGCTTCGTCCGGAAGTGGACGCTAAGTTCCTCGACCGAGAGGAGTGCCGCGCCCGTTCGTCGGCGTGCGGTCACCCCGTCGGAAGGACGCGCCACCTCGGGCCGGCTCATTTCTGCTCCGTCCTGGGATCGAGCACATCGCGCATCCCGTCGCCAAGGAGGTTGAAAGCCAACGCCCACAGGAAGACCATCGCCCCGGCGAACGTCGCGACCCACCAATGGCCAGCGACGATCCCGCTCTGCCCGTCGCTGACGAGGGCGCCCCACTCCGCGAGCCCGGCCTCGGCCAGGCCGATGAAGCTCAGCGACGCTCCGATCAGAACGATGTGGCCCATGTCGAGCGTCGCCTGAACGACCACGGGCGTGATCGAGTTGGGCAGAATGTCCTTGAGGTAGATGCGCAGCCTGGAGTCGCCGATGATGTATGCGGCGTCCACGTAGTCGTTCTGCTTCACGTGGAGGATCTGACCTCGGACGATACGCGCGTACTTCACCCAGAAGACGACGGCTAGCGCGAGGATGATGTTGCCGAACGCGGGTCCGAGGACGGCTGCAATGGCCAGGGCGAAGATCAGCTCGGGGATCGCCAGGAAGACGTCGACGCCCCGCATGAGGACCTCGTCGAACCGGCCGCCGAGCACCGCGGCGAGACTGCCGATCAAGACTCCGACAGTGACGGCTATCGTGACGACGATCAGCGACAGGCGCAGCGACGTGCGCGCCCCCCAGACAAGCCCGTAGAGAAGGTCGCCACCGGTCGACGTGGTGCCGAGCGGATGGCCCGGCGTGCCGGGAGGCTGGTCCAGGGCCGCCCAGTCCCGCGGCAGTTGGTACGGGTTCGGCAGGTTCGGCTCGGCGATGAGCGGTGCCAGCACCGCCATGCCGACCAGTAACGCGATGACGATCGCGCCCGCCAGGGTGGTCGGGTTGCGGAGGCTGTGGGCGGCAAGCTCGCCAGTTCGTCGCAACCGGACCCGGAACGCTTCCATCCGCCCGCTGGAGGGACGGTGCTGCACTCGCTGCGGGACGGTTGCCGTCATGTTCGTCACGCTCCAAGCACGACGCGGCGGTCCAGATAGGCGTACGTCACGTCGACGACGAGGTTTACGAGCACGAAGATCAGACTCGTCACGAGCACGTAGGTCATGATCGTGGCGCGGTCGCCGGTCAGCACGGCGTCGGTCATCCAGCGCCCGAGGCCGGGCCAGTTGAAGATCAGCTCAACGACCACCGTGCCCTGCAGCAGGAAGCCCCAGCTCAGGCCGATCACTGTCATCGTCGGGATCATCGCGTTGCGCCGCGCGTGCCGCTTGACGACGAGCCGCTCGGGCAGCCCCTTGGCTCTCGCGGAGTCGACATAGTCCTCGCCGAGTTCCTCCACCAATGACGAGCGCATCATCCGGGCGATGATGGCCGTGGTCGCGTACCCCATGGTGATCGCTGGCAGCGCCAGGTGGTGCAACGCGTCGAGGAAGGCGCGGCCGTTCAGGTTGAGCAGGGCATCGACTGTGTAGAGGCCCGTCGGATGGCTGATGCTGCTGAAGATCTCCTGGGTCGAGCGCCCCAGCGGTGCCCAGCCGAGCCCTAGGTAGAAGACGAGCAGCAGCAGCAGCCCGAACCAGAAGATCGGAATGCTCGCGCCGCTGATCGCTACTACCCGGGTGAGGTGGTCGGCGGGCTTGTCCCGCCGTGCACCGGCGAATGTGCCCATGCTCACCCCCAAGGCCACCGCGATGATGGCTGCGAAGATCGCTAGCTCCATCGTCGCGGTGAACTTTGTGAGCAGCAGATCGCTGACGGGGGCGGCGGACACACCGGACCAGCCGAGATCTCCCCGTAGGATGCCTCCGATCCAGGCCAGATACTGCTCGGGCAGCGAGTCGTTGAGACCGTAGCGCTCCGAAAGCCGCTCGACCTCCTCGGGCGTCATCTCATGCTCGAGGTAGATCCCGATCGGCGAGCCACCGATGCGTGACAGCACGAACACGATCAGTGATACACCGATCATGATCACCGGCAGCGTCAGCAGGCGGCGGATAATGTACGCGCGTACCTGCATCGCTGATCCGATTCCTCGTCAGCCCTTGCCGTAGAACCTCCAGCGGAGCGTCTTCCACAGCGGGTTGTAGGCGAAGTTCTCCACCCAGCAGCGGGTGGCCTGGACATTGGACTCCTGCGCCGGGTAGATCCACATCGGATCCTCGTAAAGCAGTTCCAGCAGTTCGCCGTAGATCTGCTCGCGCTCGGCGACGTCCGTGGCGGCCTTGCCCCGCTGGATCAGCCCGGCGATCTGGTCCGGGTTCTCGTAGCCGTTGCGGAACCCCAACCGCTCGCCCCAGTCGCCGTCCGGGTTCCAGTACACGTCCATGTACGGATGGGGGTCGACGAAGGGGTCGGCGTTCTTGATCCACATTGCGTACTCGAACGGCACGGTGGCGTGGGCCTCGTCGAACTGGCTCTCCGAGACAGTGAGCACGTTCACCTGGAAGTTGGGGTTGAGCTGGGCGAGGCTGTCCCGCAGGATCAGCCCGATCGGCTCGAACGCCGGGTTGTCCTCTACCAGGACCGACACCGTGAACCCCTCGTCCCACACGCCGGCCTCGCGAAACAGCTCCTCTGCACGCTCGAAGTCCCGGCTGTAGATCGGCGCGTCCTCGGTGTAACCGAGCACGCCCGGCGGTAGGTAGGTGGCAGGCTCACCGAGGCCTTGGAGCGCAGAGCGGAACGCCTCGTAGTCGAATGCGTAGTTAAAGGCCTGCCTGATGCGGCGGTCATGGAAGAAGTCGGTCGGGATGGTGTCGCCGTCCGGCAGGGCTCCCTCGGGGATGTTCAGGTTGAACGCGAGCTGGAACGGCTCAAGTAGCGCTCCCTCGCGGTGGAGGCAGACGTCCTCGACCCCTTCGAGCTCGTCTAAGAAGGTGGGCTGGAACTGGATCGCGTCGTAGTCGCCGCTTCGCAGGCCAAGGACGATCGCGCTCTCCTCGGGCGTGTTCACCCACCGTGCGTCGAGCGCGGCCGGCTCGCCCCAGTAGTCCTCGAAGATCTCGAACTCGAGCTGCTCGTTGCGCTCCCAAGAGACCAACTGGTGCGGACCGGTGCCGACTATGTTGCCGTCCATGAACTCGTTCGGCTGTTCTGCGACCACTCCGCCGTTCTCCTCGACCGCGTCCTGACTGACGATCGCAGCGGGCGTCGAGTACACGACAGAGGTGAGGAACGATGCATCCGCCTCGGCCAGCGTGACCTCGAAGGTGTAGTCGTCGACGACACGGGTCTCGGCTACGGTGTCGAGAAGCGTCGACGCCTGGCCTTCGGGCAGGTTCATTTCCATGACCCGATCCCAGGAGTACTTGACGTCGTCGGCGGTTAGCTCGGTGCCGTCGTGGAAGGTCACACCCTCGCGGATCGGGAAGGTGTAAGTCAGGCCGTCGTCGGAGATCAATCCGTTGTCGCCGGACGGCACCTCAGTGGCCAGCATCGGCACCGGTTCGGGCCCGTCCGGCGGGATGTCAACGAGGAACTCGTAGACCTGGATGATCGCCTGCTCGCCGTACTCTCCCAACGCCGCGCGCGCCGGATCAAGCGTGATCGGCTCACCGTCGAGCGCATGGACGAACACACCAGGATTGGGGACGTCGCCGTCGGCGTCGGTTCCGGCGCCGGCATCGGCGGCGGGAGTCTGATCCTCGCTCTCCGGCTGATCCTCATCGTCGCCCGCGGTGCACGATGCCAGCACGAGCAACAGCCCGGCGGGGATCGCAATCTTGCGCTTGGCGCCTATCAGCGGGACCAACGCCGTCGATCGCTGCGCTGCGCTCATTGGGTTCTCCCCGGCAAGACAATCGTTTGCACAAACATACGGCGGTGATTGTCTACCGTCAATGGCTCAATACATCTGTCACCGATTTAGCACGCAAGTGCCCTAGCAATCGTTTGACAACGGTCCCGCAGTCGACCGGTCACTTCTCTGGCGGTGCGGTCGACTGCCGCACGACCAGCGAGAGGGGAAGCAGCACCGAGCGCGGATGCCGGCCCGGCGAACCTAGTTCCTCGAGTAGCAGCCGTGCCGCCTCGGCGCCGATCTCGTAGTGGGGAACGTGCACGGTTGTCAGAGGCGGGCGGAGCTTGTCCATGAACTGCGTGTCGTTGAACCCGACCACGCTGACGTCCCCCGGGCACGACAGCCCGTGCTCCTCCAGAGCGTCGTAGCAGCCCACGGCCAGCAGGTCGTTGCCGGCGAGCACGGCGGTGAACTGGACGCCGTTGTCGAGCAGCGAGCCGAGGGCCTTGGCGCCGGAATCCTCGCTGAACACGTCGCACACCACCACCCGCTCGGGTGCGTAGGCCAGGCCGTGGTCCGAGTGCGCGTGCTGGTACGCGCGCAGCCGGTTGACACCGGTGGACAGCGACTGGGGCCCGGCAAGATGCACGATCTTCCGATGGCCCAACTCCACCAGGTGGCGCATCGCCAGCTTGACACCGGCGGCGTCATCGGGTGTCACCGACGGGATGTCCACGTCCTCGGTCCGGCGGTTGACCAGGACAACCGGGGTGCCCTGGGCGGCCACCTGGCTAGAGATCGGATGCTGGAGCTTAGCGGTGGCGAAGATGAACCCATCGACGTTGCGGTCGCGCAGCGACTCCACCACCGCGACCTCCCGAGCATCGTCGTTGTCGGTGTTCACGATCCACGCGCTGTAGCCGGCCCGGCCGAGAACGTCCTCGACACCGCGTGCGATCGGGGGGAACAGCGGGTTGGTCAGGTCGGGTATCACCAGCCCCACCGTCGCGGACCGCGCGGTCTTGAGGGTGCGGGCATGCGGATTGGGGCGGTAACCGAGTGCCTGGGCGGCACGCAACACGCGCTCCGCGGTCTGGGCGTTGACCAACTCACGGGTGCCGGGGTTGAGAGCACGCGATGCCGTGGCTGGATGCACGCCTGCAGCGCTGGCCACGTCGCGCAGGGTAGGCCGCCGGTCCATGTACCAAGGGTAACCTTGATCGCCAACTGACCTGCGGTCGTTTGCGCTCCTGTCGCCCATCGAGTCCGCCACGATGGCGTGGACTTTCGTGCAAACGTGTGTGATAGCGTCGACTTCACGGCGGCCACACGCTTTCATCCAGCCATGGCTGGTGCGAGGCGCCCGCTCGGCGCAGGACACCCCCCGAGTCCTGCGCCGGGCGGGGTAGTGAATGGAGCGAGCACGGTGGCGGACCGGCAAGCGGATGTCGTCGTAATCGGCGCCGGCCACAACAGCCTGATCGCTGCGGCCTACCTGGCGGCCGCCGGACTGGAGATCCTCCTCGTCGAGGAACGCGAGATCGTCGGCGGCAACACGGTGACCGAGGAGCTCACGCTGCCGGGCTTCGCGCACGACACCTGCTCGAGCGCTCATGTCCTGCTGCAGTCGAACCCGCTCATCCGCGACGACGAGCTCGGCCTGCTCGCGGACGGCCTGCGCTACGTATACCCGGATCCCGCCGCCGTCGTGACGTCCGGGGACGGCGAGCCGATCGTGATGTGGCGCGACCGTGATGCCACGGCAGGCGAGATCGGCCGTTGGTCGCGTGACGACGGCACGGCGTACGTCCAGCTCCTGGAGGAGTGGGAGAACCGACTGGCGGAAGCCCACGGCCGGTGGAACGCCGGCTCGCTCGACCCTGCCGGCAAGGCCGACGACGCGCGGTATGAGGCGATCCGGCGGCGCAGCGCGATCGAGGTCATCACCGAGCGCTTCGCCCACCCGCGGGTGCGCGACCTCATCGCGTGGCTCTCGTTTCTGACCATCCAGCAGGTGGACCGCCCGGGGACCGGAATCCTGCCGTTCGCCGTCACGGCCGGCAGGGAGCGTTTCGGGTGGGCTACGCCAATAGGCGGTTCGATCGCCTTGCCCCGCGCACTGCAGCGGTTCATCCGCAGGCACGGGGGCCACGTTGTCGCGGGAAAGCGCGTGACCGACATCCTCGTTGAGGGTGGCCGGGCCCGCGCGGTGCGAACCGAGGACGGGGAGCGTTTCGAAGCGCGCCGCGCCGTTCTCTCGTCCGCCCACCTGGTTCATGTCGCGGAGATGATCTCCGGATGCGAGGTTCCGGACGGTCTCCTGGCGGCCCGGGACGCCTGGCGGCCGGGGCTGTCGCTGTTCGCCGTGCACCTCGCGTTGCGCGGCCAACTGAGCTACCCCACCGCGCACGGCCGGTTGCCTGCGGTCGCCGGCGGGCTGGGCAGCCTCCGGGGCCTGCTGGCACAGCTGGCGGCATTCCGCAGCGGCGCGTCGGACGCGCCGGACCCGTGGCTGCTCATCGTGTGCCCGACGGTGGTCGACCCGGGCAGGGCGCCGGGTGGCGGCGGTACCGCGAAGTTGCTCACGGTCGCGCCGTACAGCATGGACCGCGAGGAGGATCGCGACCGTTACGCGGCGCAGTTGATCGAGCGCGCCAGCACCGCTGCCGAGGGCATGTCCGGCGGCGACGTGCTGGCCGTCGTTGCCGAGGGTCCGCACGACATCGAGCGGCGGAACCGGCACAACCTCGGAGGCTCGGGCCACGGGGGCGAAATGCTCGGCGCGCACGGTGAGACCCTGGTCGGCTGGCCGTCCTACAGGCTGCCGGTTCCGGGGCTGTACCAAACCGGAGCCACGACGCATCCAGGCGGATCGGTCGCCGGCCGGGCGGGACGGAACGCCGCGCGGGTGCTGCTCAGCGATCTTGGCCTGGACTGGACGGCGGTCATGGGCAGGAGTTGAGCGCGGTCTCGATTGGGACACGATGCCAGTGGCGTCCTTGACAGCCGGTAGAGCGCGCCTACAATCGTTTGCACCAAACGGAGGCGTCACATCTCAGAGGGGCACGCCATGACCCACCCTCGGACTCGCTCTCGGACATTTGGTCCGTTGCGGACGTTGGCTCTTATGACGGTGGTGGGTGTGTCCGCTGCCGCCTGCACCGGTGACGCACCCGAGCAGGAGGAACCCGTCGCAGGTGAAGAGGCCGAAGAGCCGGCCGAGGAGCCGGAGGACGGCGACGAGGCCGAGGGTGACGCGATACGCATCGCCGCGTCGCTGCCTCTCACCGGCGAGTTCTCCATTCCGGGCGCCAAGCATCGCGACGGCTACGAGTACTGTGTGGGCCTGATCAACGAGGCGGGCGGGATGCTCGGCCGTCCTGTCGAGTTGCTGGTCGAGGACAACCGTTCTGACACCGAGGTGGCGGTGTCGCAGTACGAGCGGTTCATAGATGTCGAGAACGCCGACCTGCTGTTCGGCACGTTCTCGAGCCTGCTGACATTCCCGGCGTCGGCGGTGGCGGAGCAGGCCGGCATGGTGTACCCGGTGCCGTCCGGCGGCGCGCTGCGGATCTGGGAGCGGGGTTTCGAGAACATCTTCTACTTCCAGCAGGACGCTGCGGAGTTCATCGGCGAGTCTCCGGTCAACGCGATCCTCGACTACCGCGACGAGGGCGTCATCCCAGAGGACCAGTTCCCCGAGACCGCTGCGGTCGTCTACGCCGACGACTTCTTTGCGGCAGCGATCGCGTCCGGCCTGCTCGGCGGCTCGGTCGAGATCCCCGACTCCGGCGAAGTGGTCGACCTGTCGCCTGGCTACCTCGAGGAGGTCGGTATCGAGCCGGTGCTCGAGGAGCAGTGGCCGGCCGACTTCACGGCCTGGGTCCAGCTGGCGAACACGATCAGAAACGCCGACGCGGACATGCTGATGGCCGCGACCGCCTCCCCAGAGGAGGCCATCGAGCTGGTTCGGGCGCTGCAGACGGTCGGGTACCAGCCCTCGATCCTCTACATGTCGCAGGGCACCCAGTCGGAGTTCAACGAGAACCTCGGCGAGGCGTCGAACGGCATCCTGGCCCACAGCGCCTGGCACCCGGAGGCGGCCTTCGAGGGCGAGCTGGCCGGCGAGACCATCACCAACCAGGACTTCATCGAGGGCTTCACTGCGGCGTTCGACCGGGCGCCGGACGAAGACGAGGCAATCCCGTTCGCGCTGTGCCAGGGCATCGAGCAGGCGGTGCGGGGAGCAGGCACCACGGACAACGACGAGATCAGGGAGTGGCTGCGGAGCCGGACGGCCGATGACCCGGTCCGGACCATCATGGGAGACTTCCGGTGGGACGAACGCGGGCTACCGGAGGAGCGCGACGTCGTGATGACTCAGTGGCAGGACGGCGAGCTCAAGTTCGTCGCACCGCTCGGTGAGTTCCCCGGAGTCGTCGACATGATCTTCCCGAAGCCCGAGTTCTAGGGCCGGCGTCGCGATGGCGTTGCTCGAGGCCCGCGGGCTGGTGAAGGACTTCGGCGGCCTGCGGGCCGTCGACGGGGCGGAGTTCACCGTCGCAGAGGGCTCGATCACCGCCATCATCGGTCCCAACGGCGCCGGTAAGACGACGGTCTTCAACCTGATCTCGGGGATTCTTCGGCCGGACGCCGGCCAGGTGGTCTACGACGGGACGGACGTGACGGGGGAACGGCCCTACCGGATCACCCGCCGGGGCATCAGCCGGACCTTCCAGCTCACGCGGGAACTCGGCGACCTCACCGTCCTCGAGAACCTCGTGGTGCACGCTCCCGCGGTGGGCTTCCGGTCCTTGCTGGGGCGGAGCATCCTCGAACGGGAACGCGAGCGTGCGATGGAGTTGCTCGATTTCGTCGGCATCGCACATCTCGCCGGCGAACAGGCGCGGCGGCTGTCGTACGGCCAGCGCAAACTGCTGGAACTGGCCGCCGCGCTGATGGCCGAGCCCCGGCTGATCATGCTCGACGAACCTGCGGGCGGGGTGAACCCGGCGCTGCTCGACGAGATCGTCGCGCGGATCCGCGAACTCAACGCCGGCGGCGTGACTTTCCTGCTCGTCGAGCACAACATGGACCTCGTGATGGGGCTGTCCGACTCGGTTGTCGTGATGGCACACGGCGACGTGCTGCTGCAGGGCGCCCCCGACGTCGTCCAACTCGACGACGCCGTGCTCGACGCCTATCTCGGGACCGCCTGATGGCGTTGCTCGAGGTCCACGACGTCGAAGCCGGGTATGGCGTGGCGCCGAACATCCTGAGGGGCGTGAGCCTCGAGGTCGAGGCCGGTCATAGGTACTGCGTGATCGGACCGAACGGTGCCGGGAAGTCGACGCTGCTGAAGGTCATTTGCGGCCTGCTTCATCCGCGGTCCGGCCGGGTCGTGTTCGACGGCACGGACATCAGCGGCCTGCGTCCAGACCAGATCCTGGCTCGGGGGCTGTGTTACGTACCGCAGGACAGCACCCTGTTCGGGGACATGACGGTGCGTGAGAACCTCCGGATGGGCGGCTTCCTCGAGCGCGACCGGCAGCGGCTGAACGAGCGATTGGAGCGAGCGCTCGACCTGTTCAGCGAGCTTGCCGACCGGCTCAACCAGCGAGCGAGCACGCTGTCCGGCGGGCAGCAGCAGATGCTCGCGCTCGGCCGCTCGCTGATGCTGGAGCCGCGGCTGCTGATGATCGACGAGCCGAGCCTCGGGCTCGCCCCTCGGCTCGCCACGCGCATCTTCGAGGCGATTCAGCAACTCGGCGAGTCAGGTATGGCCATCCTCCTGGTTGAGCAGAACGCCCGGCGCGGCCTGGAGTGTGTTGAGCACGGCATCGTGCTCGACCTCGGCGAGAAGCGGTTCGAGGGCCCTGCGGACGAGATCCTTTCCGACCCGCGGATCAGGGAGATGTATCTCGGGCGGCAACTGGCCAGGAGGGACGGTGAGCCCGGATGACCGAGGTAGTCCAACTGCTGATCCTCGGGCTCACGCTCGGGGGCGTCTATGCGCTGATGGCCTCTGGGCTCACCCTGGTTTTCGGGGTCATGCACATCGTCAACCTCGCTCACGCGGTGTTCGTCTTCCTCGGTTCGTACCTCACCTACTTCAGCTTCACCCTGCTGGGGATCGACCCGATGGCCTCGCTGGTGCTGACCATTCCGATCATGTTCGGCGTCGGTGTCGCGGTCTACCGGCTGCTGTTCCCGCGGCTGGAGGGCAGCCACCGGTTCATCCAGGCGACCGTGCTCTTGACCTTCGCGCTGGCACTGGTCGTAGAGGGACTCCTGGCGTTCGCGTTCACGAACATCTACCGCACGACAACGCCGTCGTATGCCACAGAGGCAATCATCGTCGGGCCGTACTACATCCCCACCGCGCAGTTGTACGCCTCGGGGGTGAGCATCGTGCTGCTCGGCCTGCTGTGGGCGTTGCTCTACCTGACCCGCACCGGCGGCGCGATCCGGGCGACCATGCAGAACCGCACGGCCGCCCAGATCGTGGGGGTCAACGTCCGCCGGACGTCAGGGGTCGCGTTCGGCGTCGGGCTGGCCCTCGCCGGCGCCTCGGGAGCCCTGGTCAGCTTCCTGTTCACGTTCTTTCCCTCCGGCCACTGGCAGTGGATCGCGTTGCTGCTGTCGCTGATCGTCCTCGGTGGTCTCGGCAGCCTCAAGGGAGCGCTGGCCGGCGCGTTCCTGCTGGGCATCGCCAGCGTCTTCGTGGGTAACTGGTTCGGCTCGACGTGGCAGCCGATGACGTTCTACCTGGCGCTGTTCCTGATCCTGCTGGTACGACCGCAAGGCCTGTTCGGCCGGCCGCTGGAGGCGTAGATGGCAGCCATCCGCGACGTCGACCGTCCGCGTCAGCCCGGGCTGCCCGGCGGGCCGCCGCTGCCGTGGTGGCGCGACACGCGCAAGCTCGCGCTCGCGGTGCTGCTGGCGGTACTCCTGCTGCTGCCGGCGGCGCGCCCGCTCATCGGCCCCTACAACTATGTGCTGCACGTCGGGCACGTGGTGTTCATGTGGATCGCGATGGCGTCGAGTTGGAACATCATCGGCGGGTACGCGGGCTACATCTCGCTCGGGCACAACGTGTTCTATGCGATCGGCGGCTACATCTCGGGCATGATCGCCGTGTACGTGGGGGTCTCACCGTTCATCACCGCGCCGCTGGCCGGCGTGGTCGCGTCGCTGGTCGGGCTGCTCGTGGGCCTGATCACGCTGCGTACCCGCGGCCCCGCGTTCATCATCTCTACCATCGCGCTGCTGCTCATGGTGCGGCTGTGGTTCGACAACTGGGACTTCATCGGCGCGTCCAACGGGCTGAGCCTGCCGCTTGCCCCCTACCCGCGAGAGTGGGCGAAGGCGCCGTTCTACTACGCGATGTTCGTGGCCGCCGCTGCGGCGGTGTACCTGTCCTACCGGATCCGGCACAGCAAGTTCGGTCTGGGGCTGCGGGCGATCGCATCGGACGAGGTGCGGGCGGAGGTCGCCGGCATCGACGTCCGCCGCTACAAGGTCATGGCGTTCTCCGCCAGCGTGTTCTTCGTTGCCGTGGTCGGTGCGCTGTGGGGATACTCGCTGTCGTACCTGCGGCCGACGGTCTTTCTCACCATCGCTATCGCGGCCGAGATGGTGCTCATGGTGATCATCGGCGGACGCGGCACCGTGGCCGGCCCCGTGATCGGCGCAACGCTCCTGGTGCTGTTCAACGAGGCGGCGATAGCGTGGTTCGGTACGACCCAACTGAACATCGTCGTCACCGGTAGCCTTATGATCTTGGTGCTGCTGTTCTTCCCGCTGGGGATCGTCGGCACGCTACGAGATAGGGGCCGGTTGCCGAGGGTTCTCGACTGGGGGTGACCGGGGTGTCGGTACGGCTGCGTGTCAACGGAGCGGTATTCGACAGCGATGCGGAGCCTGCGACTCCGTTGATCTACGTCCTGCGCAATGACCTTGGGTTGAAGGGCACGCGCTTCGGATGCGGCACGGGGCTGTGCGGCGCGTGCTTCGTGCTCGTCGACGGCCACCCCACCGCGTCGTGCGACCTTCCGCTGTGGTCGGTCGACGGCAGGTCGGTGGTGACGGTCGAAGGGCTCGGCGAGGGCGGCGCTCCCCACCCGCTGCAGCGCGCGTTCCTGGCCGAGCAGGCGGGGCAGTGCGGGTACTGCCTGTCCGGCATGCTGGTGAGCGCGGCCGCACTGCTTGAGCGTCAGCCGGAGCCGGACGAGTCCAACGTGCGGGAGGCCCTCGACCGCCATCTGTGCCGGTGCGGCGTTCAGAACCGGGTGGTGCGCGCGGTGCTCGGCGCGGCGGCAGCGAAGGCGGTTGGATCATGACCGGCGCCGCGCTGCCCGGAAGCCTCGCCGCCAACCCGATGCTCTCGACGTGGGTGGCGCTGGACGAGCCCGGGCGGGTTACGGTGAGCGTCGGAAAGGTGGAGATCGGTCAGGGCATCCTGACCGCGCTGGCGCAGATCGCGGCCGAGGAGTTGGACGTCGCCCTGGACCGGATCACGGTACGGCCAGCGAGCACGGCGTACGGCCCCGCCGAGGGCGTCACGTCGGGCAGCCTGTCGATCATGCAATCCGGCGCCGCGCTGCGCCAGGTGTGCGCCGAGGTCCGGGCCCTCCTGTTGGGAGCCGCGGCGGGCAAGCTGGACCGGCCCGTCGACGGGCTCACCGTCCGCGACGGCGACATCTGCGACGAGCGCGGCACCGCATTGCTGTCCTACTGGGATGTGGCTGAGCGCGGGCTGCTCGACCGGGCGGCCGACGGCGCGGCCGAGCCGAAGCGGCCGGCGAACCTTACCGTGGGGCCTGCCCGCATCGACCTGCCGGACAAGGTGCTCGGGCGGCCGCGGTTCATACACGATCTCGAACTCCCCGGCCAGGTCTACGGCAGGGTGGTCCGTCCGCCGTCGCGCGGCGCCAGGCTGACCGATGTGGATCCTGACGTGGCGGCCGGCGTGCTCGCGGTCGTGCGCGACGGTGACTTCCTCGGCGTGGTCGCCGAGCGCGAGGAGGTTGCGCTTCGCGGGGCAGCGGCGCTGGCGGCCGCGGCGGTCTGGGACGAGCGCGACACGCTGCCGGATGTCGAGGACCTGGGCCGGTGGCTCCGCTCGGCGCCGTCCGAGCCGATCGAGGTCGCGAACGTCGTCGCGGGTGGTGAGCGGGTCGTGGACGTGGTCCGCGCCAGCTACTCGCGCCCCTTCCTCGCTCACGCGTCCATCGCACCGAGTTGCGCCCTGGCACGGTGGGACGGCGACCAGGTCACCGTCTGGAGCCACACCCAAGGCGTGCACCCGCTCCGCGGCGCCATCGCCGACGTGTTGGGCATGCCCGAGCACCAGGTAACCGTCCACCACGCGGAGGGCGCTGGCTGCTACGGCCACAACGGCGCGGACGATGCCGCGCTCGACGCGGTGCTGCTGGCGCGCGCCGTGCCGGGGCGGCCGGTGCAGGTCGTCTGGAGCCGGGCGGACGAGCTTGGGTGGGCGCCGTTCGGCTCCGCGATGGCCATGGACCTCACCGCGGGCCTTGACGCCGACGGCCACGTCGTGACCTGGGAGCACGAGGTGTGGAGCCAGGGCTTCGTCGCCCGCCCGGGGTTCGTCGCAGCCTCCACGCTGCTGGCGGCAGGCCACGTCGACGGCGGGGCGCCGCCCCCTGTGTCGGCCGACCTGCCGTTGGCCCGTGGCGGCGGGCTGTACCGCAACGCCGACCCGATCTACGACTTCCCCGGCCGCCGGGTCGTGGCCCACCGGTTGCTGGAGTCGCCGCTGCGTAGCTCATCGCTGCGCTCGCTCGGCGCGTTCGGCAACGTCTTCGCCATCGAATCGTTCATGGGTGAGCTCGCGGCGCGCGCCGGGGCCGACCAGTTCGACTACCGGCTCGCGCACCTGTCGGATCCTCGGGGAGTCGCGGTGCTCGAGCGGGCGCGGGAGGTGTCCGGCTGGGACGCCTGGGTCGAGCGGGAGAACTTCGGCCACGGCGTCGGGTTCGCCAGATACAAGGGCTCGGGCGGGTACTGCGCGGTCGTTGCCGAGATCGAGGCGGTCCACGAGGTGCGGGTTCGCCGGCTGGTCGTCGTCGCCGACGTCGGCCGGGTGGTCAGCCTCGACGGGGTCGCCAACCAACTCGAGGGCGGCGCGGTGCAGGCCGCCAGCTGGACCTTGCTCGAGCAGGTGCGGTTCGATGGCCGCAGCGTTACGAGCACCGACTGGGAGGCCTACCCGATCCTGCGGTTCTCGGCGGTGCCTGCCGTCGAGGTGGATGTCATCGACCGCCCGGACGAGCCGAGCCTCGGCTCGGGCGAGATCGCCCAGGGCCCCACTGCCGCGGCGATCGCCAACGCGGTCCGTGACGCACTCGGCGTGGCCGTACGGGACCTCCCGCTAACCCCGGAGCGCATCGTCGCCGCCCTCGCGGCCTGAGGTCAGCGCGACTGGGGGAGCTTGACTCCTCGTCGGGCTGGCGCCGAGGGCGGAGGCACGACCGGCCCGATGTCGCCGTCCGGGGCCTCGTCGAGATCTACGATCACCGGGGCGTGGTCGCTAGGCCCCTTTCCCTTGCGGGCGTGCCGGTCGACCCACACCGCGCGCACCCGATCGGCCACCGGAGCGGTGGCGAGCACCAGGTCGATGCGCATCCCGCAGTCCTGGTGGAACATTCCGGCCCGGTAGTCCCAGTAGGTGAACACTCGCTCCTTGGGCCAGCGGTCCCGGACGACGTCGCGGAGCCCCAGCGCCTGCAGGTCCGCCAGAGCCGCCCGCTCCGGCGGCGTCACGTGCGTCTGGCCGACGTAGGCCTCCGGGTCGAACACGTCGTCGT
>CAZMXH010000015.1:0-20411 GCA_964570165.1 uncultured Actinomycetes bacterium | reverse complement strand
ACGAGAAGTTGCGCGAATCCTGGGCAGAAGTGGTTTCCGTCGGCGCAATTGGTTCGTGCCACCCACAGCGTATCGAGTTTCGCCGGTCTGCGCGCGATCTCGGCGACCACGAGGACATGTCGCAGATGTTCGATGATCTCTATCCGGACGTGCCCATTCATAAGAGTGCATGGCGCTGGATGGAGGCGGCTCAGCACCGGCTGTGCCGCAGTGGACAGCACCGCGCACTGTCAGTCGTGGACCTACTCATCTGCGCGGCAGCAGCGCACCACGGGCTCACCGTTCTCCACGACGACAACGACTTCTCCGCCGCGGCACGCCACCTCACCGACGTCTCGGAGCGTCGCGTGGATGACGTGCCTCCGGCTCCTGACCTAGGCGCTCGGTGACGGTTGCGCGGTACGGCGACCAGAACTGATCAGGAATCGAGAAAGCGCGGATCCACCGGCCGCAGTACCGGTCGGCTGAGGATCCGCGGAACCAAGTCGCCGACCCGATTCCCCGGGTCCAAACCGTCCTGTGGGTTAGCCTATGTGTAAGGAGGAGCGACAGGCGTACGGGAGATGAGCCACATGTCGCAAGCCACTATGACTAGTAAGGGCCAGATCACCATACCCAAGGATGTGCGTGAAAGCCTCAATCTGCGCGCCGGATCGAAGGTGATGTTCGTTCGTGTCGCGCCTGGGCAGTACCGGATCGTCGCGAGGACTGGAAAGATCGACGACCTGTTCGGCGTCCTGCACCGACCCGACGTCCCGGCGTTGACGATTGAGGAGATCAACAAGGGCATCGCCGAGGGCGCGGCCGAGAGCGGCATGCGTGGCATGGAGGGCTGACTTGTGCTCGGCATCGACACGAACGTGATCGTGCGAGCCTTGGCGGACGTCGGCCATCCGCACCACGAGCCGGCCAAAGAGATTCTGACCGGGCTCACCGAGGACGAACCGGGATTCGTCACGCAGGTGACGCTGGCCGAGCTGTACTGGGTGATGACCAAGAGCCTAGGCGTAGACCGTGCGACGCGACTCCAGGTGGTTCGGGGCTTGATAGAGACGCCGAGCCTGGAGTTCGACGACGCCGAGGGCGTCGTGCGCGCCCTGTCGCTCGCGGAGGCGGGAGCCGACTTCCCGGACGCCCTCATCCAAGGCGCCATGGAACTGTTCGGCGTTGACGAGACAGTGACGTTCGACAAGGCGGCCAGTCAGCGGCTTGGGTGGCGACTCCTGGGATGACGACACGTGTTCGGCGATGCGCTGACGCCAGATCAAAACGCCGATAATCTACATTATGTCAACTTAGTGATGAGAGAGCGCGCTTCTGTACCGGACGGCCCCGGTCGCCGACCCGTGAGGCGTCAGGGTGCTGTAAGGACGCGCGGGCCGTCGTCCGTGATAGCGACGGTGTGCTCGGCGTGGGCGGCGCGGCTGCCGTCGGTCGTCTTCAGCGACCAGCCATCAGCGCCGACGGTGTAGGCATCCTTGCCTCCGGCCAGGAACATCGGCTCGATGGCAAGAACGAGACCGGATTGAAGGAGCAGCCCTCTCCCCTGCCGGCCGTTGTTCGGAACACTCGGCGCCTCGTGCATGGCGCGACCGATGCCGTGGCCGCCGAAATCGGGCGGGATGCCGTATCCGGCCGTCCGGGCGATCGTACCGATGGCCGAGGAGATGTCGCCCAATCGACGCCCCGGCTGAGCGACGGCGATCGCGGCGTCGAGGGCCGCAACGGTTGACTCGATCAACCGCCTGTCGGCCGCCCGTGCCTGACCGACTGTGAAGCTCACCGCCGAGTCGGCGTGCCAGCCGTCGACATGCGCGCCGCAGTCGATGCTCACCAGGTCCCCGTCCCTCAGCCGATAGCGGGTGGGGATGCCGTGCACGATGACGTCGTTGACCGAGGTGCAAATGACCGCGGGAAACGGCGTCGGCGCGAAGTGCGGGTGATAGTGGAGGAACGAAGGCTTCGCTCCCCCGTCCGCGATGACGGCTCTGGCGATCTCGTCAAGGTGCAGCAGCGACGTTCCAGCGGTGGCTTGGCGCTCGACGGCGGCCAGCGCGGCGGCTACGACGCGGCCTGCCTGGCGCATCGCCTCGATCTCGGTCGGTGTCTTCAGTTCGATCATGTGAAAGCTGGTCCGCAACGATTGCCGATAACTATACCGGTATTACTATAGGGTCTATGGTGCGGAGCGCGCTAAGCCGGTCCGAGCGGGAGCGCGGCGAGCGCCTCGGCAGGCTGCTGCGCGAGGCGAGGGGCGATCGCAGCATGGTGGGCGTCGCGGCGGTCGCTGGAATATCGGTCGAGACGTTGCGCAAGATAGAACGAGGTCGGAGACCCAACCCCGCGTTCTTCACCGTCGACGCGGTCGCCGACGTCGTCGGGGTCTCGCTCGACGTGCTTAACGCCAAGGTTGCAGAGGCGGAGTTACACGGGTCGAATTCCGGTCTTGAGGCTTGAGCGGTTAACCTGCCATTCGCCTTGTTACCGTCGTCATGGAGAGGTATGTCCGCTCGCCATGCACGGGCTCGCCGCCGGCACCGTTGGCCACGGCGGCTTGCACTGATGTTGCTGACGCTTGCGGTGCTAACCGGCGCCGGCTACGTCCTGGCCCGTGAAGACCTGATCGACGACGCTCAGGCCACCTGCGAGGGGTCGCTGCCGGTCTCGGTAGCCGCTTCCCCGGGCATCGCCGATGTGCTTTCCGAGGTCGCCGACAGCGATGAGTTGTCCGTCGACGGCACCTGCATCACCGCCGAGGTGACAGCGATGCCGCCCGCCGAGGTCGTGAGCAGCCTGGGCGACGATGACACACCCGATCTCTGGGTACCCGACTCGAGCATGTGGACGCAACGCGTCTCGAGCCCCGGTGTCGCTCTCGGCGAGTACGAGTCGATCGCGACATCGCCGCTCGTCGTCGTCGCCCCGCGGCAGGTCGCCAGCGAGGAGCTCGGTTGGCCGGACGCGGAGATCTCCTGGATGGACCTGCTATCCGGTGCGGGCGCGACCACCGTGGCCGACCCGATGACCACCAGCGAAGGGCTGGCGACGCTGCTCGCGGCCCAGCAGGCGGCCGGTGACGCAGACGAGACGCGGCTGGTGCAGGTCATGACGGAGGTCTCGGATGCCGCCGTGGCGCACGTCGATGAGGCCTATGAGCAGATCACGTCCGACCCCTCCGCCGCCGGTCTGTTCACCGCCGCCGAGCAGTCGGTGGTGGCGCACAACCGGGAGTATCCGGAGGCCATGGTGGTGGCGCTGTATCCGACGGAGGGGACCCTGGCGTTCGATTACCCGGCCATCCCGGTCGAGACGTCGGACACCACGCCCGCGACCCGCGAGGCCGTCGCCCAAGTCGTCGAGGCGTTCGGTTCGAGCGCCGCTCGGGAGGCTTTGCTGGCGGCCGGGTTCCGGAGCCCTGACGGTGCGGCACGGGACGGCGCGGGCATCGCCGACGGGATACAGGCTGAGATGCCCACGCCGATGCCGAGCCCCGATCCCCAGGTGGCCTCCACCGCCTTGCGGCAGTGGGCGGCGCTGTCGCTGGACATGCGGATGCTGGCGGTCATCGATGTCTCCGGCTCGATGGTGGAGACCGACGGCACCGAGCAGACGCGGATCGAGCTTGTGCGGGACGCCGCGACCACCGCACTGGGGCTGCTCCGCGACTCCAGCGCGGTGGGCCTGTGGGCGTTCTCCACGCTGGAGGACGGCGACAACCATTGGCGCGAGCTCGTCGAGGTGGGCGAGTTGACCGACGACGTGGGCGACAACACCCGGCTGGAGGCGCTGGCCGGTGCCGCCCAGGCTCTGCCCGAGATCGTGGAGGCCAATGCCGGGGAGGAACTGAAGGGCTGGACGGCGCTGTACGACACCATCTGGGCGGCGTTCCAGGAGGTGAAGGACAACTACGACCCGAATCGCATCAATTCCGTCGTGCTCATGACCGATGGGAGGGACGAGCGGCCGGAGGGCCTGCCGTCCGGGATGGGCCTGGAGACCCTGCTCAACCAGCTGCGGTCGCAGCACGACCCGGCGAATCCGGTGCCGGTCATCACGATCGGGATCGGACCGGACGCGGACATGGCGGCGCTGGAGCAGATCTCCGAGGCAACAGGAACGACGGCCTACCAGGCCGAGGATCCGTCCGATATCGAACAGGTGTTCCTGCGGGCGATGGTCGAGCGGCAGTGCCGGCCGAACTGCTGACCGTCAGCGGGGACGCAAGGCCGGATCGTGGAGGTGGCACGCCACCTCCACGCTGTCGGAGCGCAGCAGGCCGGGGTCCACTCCCTCGCGGAACCTGACCAGCAACGCGTCGGTCTCGTCCACGATCTGCTCCACTCCCTTCCAGAGCGGGTCGTCGGGAGCGTCGGCGCGCGCGGACTCGAGGATGCGGCGCAGTTCGCCGACCTCGTGCCCGTGCGGCGGGGTCAGCCGGACCTCGCGCTCCCCCGGCGGCACCCGGTCGAGGCTCTCGAGCAGCGGTGCCTCGTCGGCGAACACGTCCTCCGTGCTGACGGTCCACCTGCGCTCGAACAGGGCGCGCAGGTCGCGGCCCTCCCAGCCGCAGGGCTCGAAGGCGAACGGGCACCTCGGGTGGAACGCGCAGCCGTGCGGCGGCTCGGCCGCGTCGGGGATCTCGCCGCGGGGCAGATCGCGGGGCACCTGGCGCGCCGGATCCGGGTCGGGTACCGCCCGAAGCAGCGCCTGGGTGTAGGGGTGCTTGGGATCGGCGAAGATCTGCTCGGTCGACCCCAGCTCGACGATCCGTCCGAGATACATGATCGCTACCCGGTCGCAGAAGAACTTCGCGGTCGCGAGGTCGTGCGTGATGTACACGTAGGTGAGGTCGAGGTCGCGCTTCAGCTCAAGCATCAGCTCGAGGATCTTGGCACGGACGCTCATGTCGAGCATGGAGATCGGCTCGTCGGCCACCAGCAGTTCCGGACCGGAGATGATGGCGCGCGCGATGACGGCGCGCTGTTTCTGGCCGCCGGACAGCTCCGCCGGCAGCTTGGTCAGGAACTGCTCGGCCGGGGCGAGGCCGACGCGCTCGAGGGCGTCGGCCACCATCGCCCGTTCCTCCTCCTTGCTGCGGGCGAGCCCGTGGATCCGCAGCGGGTGCCCGACGGCCGTCTGCAGGTCCATCGCCGGGTTGAGGGCCGCGTGCGGGTCCTGGAACACCATCTGCAGTCGCCGCCGCATCGACCGAAGCCGCCGTTCCCGGATGCTCCCAAGATCCTCGCCGGCGTACTCGATCGCGCCAGAGGTGGGACGGACGAGCCCTAGCAGCGCACGGCCGAGCGTGGTCTTTCCACTGCCGGACTCCCCCACCAGGCCGAGCACCTCGCCGCGCCGCAGGTCCAGGCTGACGCCATCCACGGCCTTGACGGTCGCCCCGGGCCCGCCTACAAGGCGGGCGAGGGCGCTGGCCCGCAGCTGGAAGTGCACGCGGAGATCGCGGATTCGCATCAGGGTACCGGAGCGGGCGGCCGCGGCCGGCTTCTGGACATCAGGCTTCGTCGGCAACGGTGATCTCCTCCCGGGTCAGCGGATCCCTGCCACCCGGAGGGATCCGATCATCCGGGCCGTGCAGCCAGCACTCCACGAGCTGCGCTCCCGCGGTGGTCGGGACGGGAAACTGGTCCCGGCACACCCGCATCGCCTCGGGACACCGGGGGTGGAAGCGGCATCCCGGCGGTGGATCGATGAGGTCCGGAGGCGAACCGGGGATGGAGTGCAGCCCAGTCGTCGACAGCGAGATCGTCGAGCGCAGCAACGCGCGGGTGTATGGATGCTGCGGCTGGGCGAACACGTCCTCCACCCGTCCCTGCTCCACAATCCGGCCCGCGTACATTACGGCCACCCGGTCGCACGCCTCAGCGATGATTCCCAGGTTGTGCGTGATGAACAGCAACGCGGTGTCGAAGTTCCGACGCAGGTCAGCAAGGATCTGGATGATCTGGGCTTCGACCAGCACGTCGAGCGCCGTGGTGGGCTCGTCGGCCACGACGAACGATGGGCGGAGCGCCAGCGTCAATGCGATCATGATGCGCTGCCGCATTCCGCCGGAGAACTCGTGCGGGTAGGCGCGGTACCGCGTCGGGGGGATCCCCATGGCCCGTAGCGCCTCCATCGCCCGATGCTGCGCGTCCGTCACCGGGAGATCCGGTTCGTGCACGCGCAGTGTCTCCTCGAAGTGCTCGGAGATCCGCAGCAGCGGGTTGAGGCGGGTCAACGGCTCCTGGAAGATCATGCCGAGGTCCGGGCCGCGCAGCCGCTGCAACTCCCGGGGGCTCGCCGTCAGCAGGTTCGCGCCCTTGTAGCGGACCTCGCCGTCGGCCTTGGCGCCCCTGGGCAGCAGCCCAAGCAGGCCACGGCCGAGGGTGGACTTGCCGCTGCCGGACTCGCCGACGAGGCCGAGCGTCTCGCCCGGCTCCAGCTGGAACGTCACGCCGTCGACGGCTCGGACGGGGCCAGCCGGCGTGCCGTACCACACCCGCAGGTCGCGTACTTCGAGCACCGGTCCGGTCATGCTGGCTCTCCATCGTCGGCGGCCTGCCGGTTCGTGCGCTCCGGCAGCACGACCGGGAGGAGCCGCCGCACCCGCAGCGCGGGGTTGACGGTCTCGTTGAGGCCCTCACCGACGAGCGTCAGGCCGAGCACGAGCAGCACGATAGCCAGCCCGGGGAACAACCCGGTCCACCAGATGCCGGCGCCGGCGTCGGCGATCGCGCGTTGCAGGTCGTAGCCCCACTCGGCGGCCTCGGTCGGCTGGATGCCGTAGCCGAGGAAGCCCAACCCCGCGAGCGTGAGGATGGCGTCGGCGGCGTTCAGGGTGGCGATGACCGGCACGCTGTGGACCACGTTGCCCAGCAGGTAACGGGCCATGATCGTGGCCGGCCCGGCACCCATCGCCCGGGCGGCCTCGACGTACGTCGCCTCTTTGGCGCTGACGGTCGCGGCCCTGACCACGCGAAAGTACTGAGGGATGTAGACGGCGGTGATGGCGAGCGCGGCGGTCGCGACGCCACCGCCGACGAACTGCTCGAGGAGGAACGCCACGACGATGGCGAGCAGCAACGCCGGGAGCGCGTACAGCGCGTCCATGATGAGCACCAGCGCACGATCGAGCCAGCGGCCGACGAAGCCCGACACCAGCCCCAGCAGCACTCCGATGAGCAGGGAGAACGCCAAGGCGAGCAGCACCACCGAGACCGCGGTCTGGGCGCCCCACACCACCCGGCTGAACCCGTCGAGCCCCTGCACCGTTGTGCCGAGCCAGTGGTCTCCGCCAGGTGGCAGGTGGTTGCCGAAGCGGCCCTCCTCGTCGGAGACCTGGTTGAAGCCGTACGGCGCGATCACGGGAGCGAAGATCGCCATCACCGCCATGACCGCGACCAGCACACTGCCCGTGACCAGCATGAACCGGCCGACACCGTACGAGTCACGGAACGGTTGCGCGATGCCTCGCAGGATGCGCCGCGACCGGCTGCGGCCGGTGGCGCGATTGTCCGCTCCGGCTACCGGTGTCGCCGCGGTGGCCATCAGTACCTCACTCTCGGGTCGATGATCGCGTTCGCGATGTCGATCAGCAGTGAGGCGGTGACCACGGCGAGTGCGAATATGGTGATGATGCCCTGGACGGCAACGTAATCCCGGCTCCCCAGGTAGCGCACTAGCTGCGCGCCGATGCCCGGCCAGTTGAAGGTCTGCTCGGTCAGGATCGCGCCGCCGAGCAACAGGGCGACCTGGAGGCCGAGGACGGTGACGAACGGCACCATGGCGTTGCGGAACGCGTGGTGGACGACGACGCGGCGCTCGCTGACCCCTCTGGCGCGGGCTGCCTCCACATAGTCGTCGCGAAGCGTCTGCACCAGGTTGACCCGCACGATCCGCATGAAGATTCCGCTCAGCAGCAGACCCAGCGTCACCGCCGGCAGCACGAGGTGGCGCAGCCCGTCGACGAAAGCTTCGGTGTCGCCGGCGAGGAGGGCGTCCAGCAGGAAGATGTTGGTGACGTCCGGCACGCGGGCCTGCACGATGGCGTTGGCCTGCGAGCTGGTCGGCAGCCAGCCCAGCCCGCGCACACCGAACGCCAGCTGCAGCAGGAGGCCGATGAAGAAGACGGGGGCGGCGTAGGTGAGGATGCCGAACACCCGCAGGCCGGCGTCCAGCGGTGTGTCACGCCGACGGCCGGCCACCAGACCAAGCGGCACGCCGACGACCAGCGCGACTAGCAACGCAGCGAGCGTGAGCGTGAGCGTGGCGCCGCCGTTGACGAACAGGATCTGGGTGATGCTTCTGCTGTCAGTGATCGTCTGGCCGAAGTCGAACCGGACGACACCGCTGATGTACTCCCAGTACTGCACGGCCAGGGGACGGTCGTAGCCAGCCGCTGCCCGGAGCTCCGCGATCTGCTCCGGGGGACGTTGCCCTCCTAGCGCCACACTGACCGGGTCACCGGGCGCCACCCGCATCAGCAGGAACACGATCGTGAGGATGACGAGGACGTTCGGGATGAACAGCAGCAGGCGCGTCAGTAGGTAGGTGCGCAGCGAGCCGGAAGTTCGTGTGGACACCGACACCAGCCTTTCGGTGAGTCAGCGACGTCAGGGGCTCCGGGCGGCCATCCGGCAGCCACCCGGAGCCCTCTGCGTCGTGCGTCCAGGGTGGGACTACTCCCCTGGGGCGCTCACCAGGTAGAAGCGGAACATGAACGCCGCGTCCAGGGTGTCTTCGACGCCTTCGACACCCTCCCGGACGTAGGCGACCGAGGGCCGCTGCCACAGCTGGATGACCGGTGCCTCCTCGGCGACGATCTCGGAGGCACGCTCCGCGGCGGCGATTCTCGCCTCCTGATCGGTGCTTGCCAGGATCTCGTCGATGATCGAGTCCATCTCATCGTTCGCGTATCCGGCGTTCAGGAAGTTCCGGTCGTCGGACGCGTAGAACCCGGTCAGGTAGTTCTCCGGGTCTGGGTAGTCCGGGAACCAGCCGAGGTCGAATGCGTCCTTGCTTCCGTCCGAGAACGTCTCCGAGTACGACTCCCAGGACTCGCTCTCAAGCGTCACGTCGAACAGACCGGTCTCTTCCAGCTGGCGCTCGATCTCGGCGTACATGTCGCCGATCTCCTCGCCGTACCGGTCAGGCATCCACCACAGGTCGAACGCGACCGGCGTCTGCACACCGGCGTCCTCGAGCAGCTGGGCAGCCGCCTCCGGGTCCGGGTCGCCGTAGCGCTCCTGGTACGACGGGACATGTCCCGCGAGGCCTTCCGGGATGGGTCCGTACAACGGCGTCACCGTGCCGCGGTAGACGTTCTCGGCGATCGACTCGCGGTCGATGATCTGGGCGATGGCCTGCCGGACCGCAACTTCCTGCAATGGCTCGCGGCCGGCCTGCAGGACCATGTAGTTGATCTCGAGCCCACCGCCGATGAGCACCTCCAAGCCGCGCTCGGCACCGTTCTCGACCAGGTCGGCGTGGTCGGTCACCCCGAGGCTGCGGTACGCGACGTGCACGTCGCCTGCTTCGATCGCCTGCTTGAGCGCCGACTGCTGGTCGAAGACCTGGATGATGACGCCGCCGTTGTTGATGGGCCGGTCGCCCGTGTAGTTCTCGTTCGGCTCCAGCGTGATCTGCTGGCTGGGGTCGAAATCGCCGAGGACGTATGGCCCAGAGCCGATGACCTCCTCGTTCGGCTGCAGGTCGTCGGCGGGGAAGATGTGGCTCGGCACGATGGAGCCGGCGTTGGCGGTCGTCAGCACCGCGGGGAACGTGGCGTCAGGAGCGCTCAGGTGGAACACGACCGTCCTGTCGTCTGTGGCCTCCACGCTGCCGCCGTTCTCCGGGTTGATGGCGCGGAGCAGGGTCCAACCGCCGGACTCGTGCTGGATCTGGAGTTGCCGCTCGAAGGAGAACACAACGTCCTCGGCGGTGAGGTCGTCGCCGTCGGAGAATTGCAGCCCCTCCTTGAGCGTGCAGGTGTACGTCACGTCGTCGGTGAACTCACACGACTCGGCTGCCTGCGGCTCTGGCTCGCTGCCGCCCGGCGGAATGTGCATCAGCTTCTCGTAGAGGCTGTCCACGATGTTGTTCGACGGATGGTCGAACTCACCGGCTGGGTCAACGTTGGTGACGGTGTCAGTGGTGCCGATCACCACTTGTGCGCCGGAGGCGGCGCCTTCGGCGTCGCCGTCACCGTCGCCGTCGCCCCCGCAGCCAGCTAACGCGAGCGCGGCGGAGGCCGCCAACACGGTCGCCGCCCTGAACCTTCGTACGCGCATTAGGTTCACCTCGATGTCCGTAGGGTTGCGGGCCGCCCCGTGGCGGCTCACCGCTGCTTACCGCACCTTAGTTGCTCGATCCTTCGGAACTGGACGAGCCCAGGTCGCACTCACGTAACGATCCGGTCACGTCGCGGCAGGTCGTTCGACAACTGACGGAAGATCATCGACCGTCGTTCGCCGTCTGTGCCGAGCTGCCGCGGACGTTGTACGAAGTGCGCTGGGATATGACATATTTCGCGCGTGCGGGCCCGTGGTCCTGCCGATGTCGTGATCATCGGCGCCGGTGTCGTCGGGGCCGCCTGCGCGTGGTACTGCGCGGTGGCCGGGCTGCAGGTGTCCGTGGTCGATCGAGGTCCCGTCGCGGGGGGCACCACCGGGGGCGGTGAGGGCAACGTGCTGGTCTCGGACAAGCCCGGCGGCCCCGAGTTGTCGCTGGCGCAGCTGTCCATGCGGCTATGGCGCGAACTCGCAGACGAGGTCGGCGGATTCGAGTACTGGCCCAAGGGCGGGCTCGTGGTCGCCGGTTCCGACGCCGACCTCGCTGGGTTGGAGAAGGTCGCCAGCGGGCAGCGGGAGGCCGGCGTCGAGGCGGTCGCGGTCTCGTCCGAAGAGCTCCCCGCCTACGAGCCGCACCTGGCCCGGGACCTGGCGGGCGGCGTGTACTACCCGGAGGACGCCCAGGTCCAGCCGATGCTGGCGGCCGCCCGCATGCTGGCCGCCGCCCGGTCACGGGGTGCCCGCCTGCGGACCGGGGTGGAGGTCACCGGGCTGCTGCGGGACCGCGGGCGGGTGGTCGGCGTCCGGACCGCCGCCGGCGACGTCCCGGCTGGCGCGGTGGTCAACGCGGCGGGGCCGTGGTCCGCTGAGATCGCCGCGATGGCCGGCGTGTCCGTGCCGGTGCGACCGCGGCGCGGCTTCGTCCTCGTCACCGAGCCGCTGCCGCCGACGGTCCGGCACAAGGTGTACGCCGCCGACTACGTGTCGACCGTCGCGAGCGGCGACGCCGCGCTGCAGGCGTCGCCGGTGATCGAGAGCACCGTGTCGGGCACCGTGCTCATCGGCTCGAGCCGGGAGCGCGTGGGTTTCGACCGCACGCTCTCGCTGCCCGCGCTGCGGCGGCTGGCCGCCGGCGCGGTCCGGCTCTTCCCCGTGCTCGCGGGCGTCAGGGCGATCCGGGCGTACCACGGGTTCCGGCCGTACAGCCCGGATCAGCTACCGGTCATAGGGCGGGATCCGCGCGCGCCAGGGCTACTGCACGCGTGCGGCCACGAAGGCGCTGGTGTCGGCCTGGCTGCGGCCTCCGGCAGGTTCGTGGCCGCGGCTGTCACCGGCGAGCCCGCCGAGATCGACCCGTCCCCCTTCCGTCCGGAGCGGTTCGGATGAGCGCCAGCTTCGACTTCGACGGCATGGCGGTGCCGTTCCAGCCTGGGCAGAGCGTGGGCGCGGCGTTGCTCGCCGCGGGAGTCCGGTCCTGGCGCACTACCCGGCGCGAGCGGCGGCCCCGTGGGATCTTCTGCGGCATCGGCGTGTGCTTCGACTGCCTGGTGACGGTCGACGGCACGCCGAACGTCCGGGCGTGCCTCGTGCGTGCCGAGCCGGGGCTCGTTGTCCGTACCCAGAAGGGAGCGAGCCGTGCCGACCTCGACGCGTGACCGGCGCGTGCCCCGCGGCTCGGCGCCGGACTGGGACGTCGTCGTGGTCGGTGCCGGGCCGGCCGGGCTGGCCGCCGCCGCGGCGGCGCTGCGTTCCGGTTGCCGGGTGGCCGTCGTCGACGCGGACGAGCGCCCCGGCGGCCAGTACTGGCGGCATCCTCCCGGTGCCCCGGAGAGCGTGCCGCGGCGCGCGGAGTTCACGGCTCTGGCCGGCGCGGTGCAGGCAGGAGCCGCGTTCCTGGCACAGCACGAGGTGTGGACCGTCGTCCGCACCGGCGGCGGCTTTGTCGTACACGCCTCGACGCCCAGTGGACCGTCAGCGATCTCCGGCAGCACGCTCGTCCTGGCGACCGGGGCGTACGACCGGCAACTGCCCTTTCCGGGCTGGGACCTGCCCGGCGTCTATACGGCGGGCGCCGCCCAGACGCTGCTCAAGGCCCATGAGGTGGCGGTGGGCAGCCGGGTCGTGGTCGGCGGCACCGGTCCCTTCCTGCTGCCGGTGGCCGCCGGGCTAGCCAGGCACGGCACAACAGTGGCGGGCGTGTTCGAGGCCGGGGATCCCGCGGGATGGCTGCGGCAGCCGGGCGCGGTCGCCGCTGCCGGCGGCAAGCTCGCCGAGGCCGCGCGGTACGTCGGAGCCATGGCGCGGCGCGGTGTCTGCTACCGCACCCGGCACGCGGTGGTGGCCGCCGAGGGGAACGGGCGCGTCGAGGCCGTCGCGGTCGCCCGCGTCGACCCAGGATGGTCCGTGGTGCCCGGCACCACGCGGACGGTGGCGTGCGATGCGGTCGCCGTCGGGTGGGGGTTCACGCCGCGACTGGAGCTACCCCTCGCCCTGGGCTGCACCACTCGTACCGGCGAGGACGGGTCGCTGGTCGCGGCGGTGGACGACCGGCAGGCGACCGACGTCCCCGGCGTGTTCGTCGCCGGCGAGGCGTGCGGGGTGGGCGGTGCCGACCTCGCGGTGGCGGAGGGCGAGGTGGCGGGCCTGGCGGTCGCGGAGCGGCTCGGCCGGCAGGCGGCATGGCCGGACGGGCTGTGGCAGCGGCGCGCCGCGCTGCGCAGGTTCGCCGCGGCCATGCACCAGATCCATCCGATCCGCCCGGGCTGGCAGGGATGGCTCCGCGACGACACGCTGGTCTGCCGTTGCGAGGAGGTCACTGCGGGCACGATCAGCGACGCGGTGCGCGGGCTCGGCGCGACCGACGCCCGGTCGGCAAAACTGCTCACCAGGGCGGGCATGGGGTGGTGCCAGGGGCGGATCTGCGGGTACGCCGCCAGCCGCCTCGCTGCAACCGGCTCGGGCCGCCCTGCCGATGAAAGGGGCGTCGCCGCCCGGCCGCTGGCCTTCCCGGTCCGGCTCGGCGATCTCGCCCGGGACGCACAATGGGACGACCAAGGGGATGAGGCATGACAGGCAGCCGCAACCAGATGTGGCATGGAGTGCTGGTCGCGACCGCGCTCCCGTTCCGCGAGGACCTGTCGGTCGACTTCGACCGATTTGCCGAGCATGTGCGGTGGCTGGCCGACAACGGGTGCGACGGCGTGTGCCCGAACGGGTCGCTCGGCGAGTACCAGGTGCTCACCGACGACGAAAGGGCGGCCGTCGTGCGCACGGCCGTTGAGGCGGCGCCGACCGGCTGCACCGTGATGCCGGGCGTCGGGGCCTACGGGGCGCTCGAGGCGCGCCGCTGGGCCGAGCAGGCAGCGGAGGCCGGAGCCCACGCGGTCATGGCGCTCCCGCCGAACGGCTACCGTGGAGATGACCGGGCTGTGATGGAGCACTTCCGGGAGATCGCCAAGGCCGGCCTTCCGATCTCGGCATACAACAACCCGGTCGACACCAAGATTGATCTGGTTCCGGAGCTGTTGGCGCGGCTGCACGAGGAGGAGCTCATCGTCGGTGTGAAGGAGTTCAGCGGCGACCCGCGCCGCGCGTACCGTATCGCCGAGTTGGCTCCCGGCCTGGACGTGCTAATCGGCACCGACGACTCGGTCCTGGAGGTGGGGCTGGCCGGCGCGGTTGGCTGGGTGGCCGGGTTTCCGAACGCGCTGCCCCGTGCGTGCGTTGAACTGTATGAGGCCGTGCTCGCTCGCGACCTGGACGTGGCCTCACCGCTCTACCGGGAGTTGCACCCGCTGCTGCGGTGGGACACCCAGACCGAGTTCGTGCAGGCGGTCAAGGTGGCCATGAATGCCGCCGGACGGTACGGGGGTCCGTGCCGCCCGCCGCGCCAGCCGCTGCTTCCGGACGACGAGGAGACAGTACGGCGGCAGAGTGAGCGGCTGTTGGCAGCCGGTCATCGCTGAGAGGAGTGGCGAATGCGGACCACCCGGGTCTTTCACGCGGTGGACTCGCACACCGAGGGGATGCCCACGCGGGTGATCACAGGCGGCGTCGGCGCGCTGCCCGGTGAGAGCATGTTCGAGCGGCGGCGATGGTTCATCGAGCACTCCGACTGGCTGCGTCGGCTGCTGGTGAACGAGCCCCGGGGTCACGGCGCGATGAGCGGCGCGATCCTGCAGCCCCCGACGCGCCCAGAGGCCGACGTTGGAGTGCTGTTCATCGAGGTGTCGGGCTGCCTGCCGATGTGCGGCCACGGCGCAATGGGTGTGGCGACGGTTCTCGTGGAGACTGGCGTCGTGGAAGTCGTGGAGCCGGTGACGGCCATCCGCCTCGACACCCCTGCCGGGCTCGTGACCGCCGACGTGGCGGTGCGTGACGGTGCGGCCGAGTCGGTGACGATCCGCAACGTGCCCTCGTTCAGCTACGAACTGGATGCGAAGGTCGACGTGCCCGGCTACGGCGCGCTGCGATACGACATGGCCTACGGTGGCAACTTCTATGCGATCTGCGAGCTGGACCAGCTTGGCATCCGGTTCGACCGGTCCGAGAAGCAGCGGATCCTGGATGCCGGGCTAGCGGTGATGGCGGCGATCAACGAGCAGCGGCGGCCCGTCCACCCGGAGAACCCAGAGATCAACGTCTGCCACCACGTCCAGTTTCTCGCCCCCGGCTCTGACGAGCGGTACTCGCGGCACGCGATGGCTATCCACCCCGGGTGGTTCGACAGGTCGCCGTGCGGCACAGGGACGTCCGCCCGGATGGCGCAGCTGCACGAGCGAGGGCTGCTCTCCCTGCACACCGACTTCGTCAACGAGTCGTTCATCGGCACCCGCTTCACCGGCCGGCTGGTCGAGGAGACGACGGTCGGAGACCGGCCCGCCGTGGTGCCCATGGTGACGGGCCGCGCCTGGATCACAGGGACGGCGCAGTACATGCTCGACCCGACCGACCCGTTCCCCCAAGGTTTCGAGCTCTGACATGGCCGCGGAGGTGCGAGCATGACCGACGTCGCGTCGATCAAGTTGCCCTCGTTCAGCAAGCGCACGAGCCTGCGTGAGATGGTGGTGGATGCTTTGCGTGCCGCGATCGTGTCCGGTGAGATGCGCCCGGGCGAGGTGTACTCGGCCCCCGCGCTCGCGGCGCGGTTCGGCGTGTCGGCGACTCCTGTGCGTGAAGCGATGCTCGACCTGGTCAAGCAGGACATGGTCGAGGTCGTTCCCAACAAAGGCTTCCAGGTCGTTACCGTGTCCGACACCGAGCTCGACGAGATCACCGAGATCCGGCTGCTGCTCGAGCCGCCGGCGGCCGCCGCGGCGGCGCGACGAGCCACACCCGCCGATGTGGCCGAGTTGACCCGGTTGGCGGAGGCCGTCGTCGACGCTGCCGCCAAGGGCGACCTGATCGGCCACGTCGAGGCGGACCGTGCGTTCCACGAGCGGCTGGTCGAGCTCAGCGGCAACGACCAGCTCGTGCCCATCGTCTTGCAGTTGCGGGACCGGTCCCGGCTGTACGGCCTGTCCAGCTTGGCCGAGCGCGGCGTGCTCGGCGAGTCGGTCCGGGAGCATCTCACGCTGTGCGAGTACCTCGCGGCCGGCGACGCGGAGTCGCTGGAGCGGTTGATGCGGGTGCACATCCGCCGGGTCCGCCGGGAGTGGGCGGACGGGCACGCTACCTAGCCGCGCTTCATGATCCATAGGATCTTCAACTGTGCAATATGATATGTGATGCTGCCATTTGGGGCAGATCTCCCTGGAGGAGGCGTCATGGACGTGACCCTGCAGCATCTCCTGGACGCCCTGGCCGACCGGGTCGGCCGTCCAACCATTCTCGAAGACCGCTCGATGCGGCTGATCGCCTACAGCCGGCACGATGAGCCGTTGGACGACGTGCGCGAGGACTCCATCCTGCGCCGGCATGCGTCTCCCGAGGTCAAACGGTGGCTTACCGGGCTTGGTATCCCCGGGAGCCGCCGACCGGTCCGTGTCCCGGGCAACCCCGATTTGCACATGCTGCCCAGGATTTGCATACCCGTGCTGCACAAGGACACGCTGCTGGGCTATCTCTGGTTCGTCGACGCCGCCGGCTCGATGAGTGCCGCGGACATCGACGTGTGCACCAGCCAGGCCGCGGAGGTCGGCGAGCAACTGTATTGGGAGCGCGTCGCCAGCCAGCTGTCGACCAGGCGGCTGGCCGACGTGGTGCATTCGCTGCTGAGCGACTCGCCGCTGGCTGCGGAGGCCGCGGGGAGCCTCGTCGACGCGGGCTACATCTCCGTCCCCGATGGTGTCGCGGTCGCGATCCTCCAACCGGTGCCCGACGCCAGGCTGAACACTACGTCGGTCGAGGACGCGCTGGCCAGGGCGATGGCGGAGGCGCGGCGGGCGATCCCCTGGGGACAGTCGCTGGACCTGGTGCGGCGCCACCACGCGGTGCTCCTCCTGGGCTGCTCCGGCGACGACGACCCGCGGCTGCCCGAGCGGGTCGAGGCGGCGCGGCAACTGGCCCGCACGGCCCTCGCGACCTCAGTCGGCGCGATGCCGCTGGTCGTGGGCGTGGGCAGCCACCAGCGGACCCTGGCCAGCGCGGCGGAGTCCTTCCGCGAGGCGCGGATGTCCGTCGAGGCCGCCCGGGTGCTGCCGGGCATGGGCGAGGTGGTCTACTGGACGCGTCTCGGCGTGCACCAACTCGTGGTCAGGCTGGCGGCCATGGGCGAGGACATGCCCGTCGTGCATCCCGGCCTGTGGCGCCTGCTAGGTGACCAGAGCGCTCTCCCACTACTCGAGACGCTCGAGACATATCTCGACACGGCCGGCAACGCGCAGCTCACCGCGGAGCTACTCAACCTGCACCGGACATCGCTGTACTACCGGCTGCAACGCCTCGAGCGGCTCGCGCACACGGACCTGAAGGACGGTGTCGAGCGGCTCGCCCTGCACCTGTCCCTGAAGGTTGCCCGTATGACCGGTGACTACCTGCCGCGGCGCGAGACCGACCCATCGCCCGACCGCGAGGCGCCGGCCTTGCCGTTCGCACCCGCGCCAGGGTCGCGCCTGCAAACGGCGCCGTTGGCGCGTCCGAGGCACGCCGAGCGACCGGTCGACTACGCCGGCCGCTCGGCGTGAATCGCTGCCCTCCGGTCAGAAGTCGAGCGCGTCCGCGCCGCCGACGACCGGTAGGACCAGCCTGCTCGAGTTGAGGTGCACGGTGACCTCGCTGTCGAACGCGCCGGTGTCCCGCGACGGGCGCAGCAGACCTGGGCTGGCGTTGTAGTTGCCGGTGAGCACCAGACCGATCCGGTGGCCGGCCGGAACGATGTGGTCCGACGGCAGGGTCTCCCATTCGACGGTGTACTTGGCACCGGGCTTGAGGGCCGTGCCGTGCCGCAGGTCGGCGTGGTTCTTCGCGTCGATGTGCCCGCTGGCGAGCACCCGTTGCGGGGTGATCTCTACGTGGGCTTCCAGCGGCGCGGCACACCCCGTGCGGTTGACGAGGTCGTCCGGGTCGCAGGACTGCTCGATCAACTCGAGCGGCTCGGTGTCCTCGACGGTGACGGTCTCCCCCTCGCCGTAGTCGACCAGCAGCGCCGACAGGAGCGCCGTGTCGGTATCGCTGGAGATCTTCACCTTCAGTCGTGGGGTGCCCGAGATCCGCACGTCCCGATCGAGTGTCGGAGTCACGTACACGAGCCGCCCGGGCCGGGCCTCCTCCGCGTTGCCGATCTTGGCGTTCTGCGACTCGACGTCGTCGACGAAGCTTTGCACCGCGTTCCCGCCCGGCGGGTCGAACGAGAGCGTGCCCGCCACCTCGTCGGTCGCCGGCCCGAGCCGGAGGGTGACCTCGTCGCTGTCGGCGTCGGGCCAGCTCGAGTGGGTCTCCCAGGTGCCGTCTGGACGTTGGATGTCGGCCATCGGCTCGTCCATGACGCCGTTGTCGATGCCGTACAGCCAATGGTCCATCCACCGGTGCATGACCTGCTGCCACTCCTCCTGGCGGAAGCTGACCGGGTTGCTGTGGCCGCCGCGGTGCAGCCAGATCTTGCGCGGCATGTTGCGCCGCTCGACCTCGTACCACAGGTTCGCGGTGTGCATCGTCTTGACGTTGAAGTCGGTAAGCCCGTGGACCATGAACACCGAGGTGTTCACGGTCTTGATCTTGTTAGCGTCTGGGATGTAGTCGCGTTCCTGCCAGAACGGCGTGAAGTCGTACGCGGGCACGTTGGCTTCCTCCGCGTCGCCGAGCGCGTCGATGCGGGGCTCGCAGGCCTCTTCGGAGACCGAGCCCGGCAGGGTGCGCCCGACGGACACGTAGTTGGCGAGGAACTCGGTGTACCGGCCACTGGCGGCGTCGGCCCAACTGGCCCACCCGATTCCCTGGTCGTTGACGTACTTGTACCAACTCGAGATCGCGGCGATCGGGACGACGGTGCGCAGGCCCCGCACTCCCTGAGTCGCGACGGCGTTAGGCAGCGTGCCGACGTACGACACGCCCTGCATGCCCACGTCGCCCGTGCTCCACGCGGCGACGGCGGGGGTCCCGTCGTGGTAGTAGCCCGGGGCCCGCCCGTTCAGCCAGTCGACGACTGCGTTGATGCTGATGGTGTCCTCCTCGCCGCCGGTGGTCGGGCAACCGAAGGACCGGGACGTCCCCTGCATCTCGACCTGGACGATCGCGTAGCCGCGCGGCACGAAGAACTCGTCCCACCAGCCGGGGAAGCCGCGCGTCTCGTCCGGCGGCGGGTCGGAGCTCCGGCCGAAGTACGGGCTGGCCTCCATGATCGAGGGGACGGTCAGTCCGTCGGAGGTCTCCGCCGGACGGATGACATCGACAGCGATCAGGTCGTCCTGCCCGTCGCCGTCGCTGTCCATCGGAGCCTCGACGTAGACAACCTCCTCGATGGCGTCGTCGTAGGAGAAGACCGGCTGGGTAGCGCCGTCCTCGACCACGATCCCCTCCGTGCCGGTGCTGGCGGTCGCCGCGGGCACGAGGCCCGCGAGGGCGAGCCCAGCGGTCATCATCCCGATGGCAGCCGATCGTCGTGCGCGTCTCATTTGCGTCTCCCTTCCGAGCGCCTGCATGAGTACGCCGCCCCCTTTGCGTGCGGTTCGCGCCGCAAATGAGGCCACATTTGCTCGGAGGCTAATCGCGGTCTTTCTTCTCTCGCACCGGGCATGTGATGGATTTATTAGTGTCGCAACCCGTCCTACGTAGAATTCCGTGGTCGCGTCCCATGAAACGCCTTGTTTCGCCGCTAGAACGGCCTGTGACCAGCGACGTCGTTTCGACATATGTCTAAAAGAGGCTTGCCCAGTTCCGTGCAACTGTTCAGTGACGGTAGACGGCAAACGTCCTTAGCCTAAAGCCAAACTGCGTCGATTGTTTGGGAGGCGACGTGAGTGTGACAGCGGCAAGAAATTCACGGCGGACAAGGGCACCGGCCGCATGGCGTGCGACCGGTGTCGCGGCGTCCGCCGTGCTCGCGGTATCGGTACTCGGTGCGACCAGTTCGGCGTCCGCACAGAACTCCGGGGACAGCGACGGGGTCAGCCCCATCGTGCCGGTGGATGTCCAGGACTGGACCGACCAGGCCGACATGACGTGGGACGACTACAAGCCGGTGCGGCCGGAGGCGTGGCAGTCCGCCGAGACGAGCCAGGGCAGCGACATCCAGTACAAGACAGCGGTGATCCTGGTGGACTTCGAGGACCAGCCGTTCCTGATCACGCAGGACCCCGAGACGCACCCGTTCGGCAACCCGCAAAGCGGCTGGGATCCCGTGGCGCCGGAGGATGTCAACCAGTGGTTCTACGAGTACTACGCGGTGCCGAACGAGATCAACGGCGGGCAGACACTGCACAGCTATTGGATGGAGGACAGCCACGGCCGCATCGGTGTGGACGTCGAGGTCTTCGGGCCTTACACGCTGCCCGGAAAGCTGCACGAGTACGGCTACTCCGGCTTCAACAGCCCGCGCAGCACGTTCTGCCCCGCGGGCGACGACTGCACCAAGGGCATTCGCGAGGATGGGGGCGCGGCCTGGCGCGCCGACATCGGCTGTGAGGAAGGGCTGTGCGGGTTCGACAACGGCTTCTACGTGACCGCCGGCCACGACGAGTCGTCGAC
>CAZMXH010000014.1:6335-21922 GCA_964570165.1 uncultured Actinomycetes bacterium | reverse complement strand
GCACCGCGAACACGAGGACCTGGATGAACGCCGGCATCGGGGTCGCGGTGTCGATCCCGACCAGCTGGCCGAACCAGCCTCCCTCGAGCACGAGAGCCATCACTCCGTAGGCCGCCGCCACCGAGAGCAGGTTCATCACGGCCGCGGTCAGCGGGATCGCGATGCTGCGGAACGACACGAGCAGGAGCACCATCGACAGGCCGACCACGCCGCCGATCAGGAACGGCAGCCGGTCGGCGATGTTCGCGTTGCTGTCGATGCCCATCGCGGTGACGCCGCCGACGTGCACCTCGACCCCAGAATCAGCAGTCGCTTCCGGCAGGACGTCATCGCGAAGGTCGTGAACGAGATCCTCGGTCCCGCCGTGCTGCGGCCCCGTTGTGGGGATCACCGTGATGATCGCCGCGTCTCCCGCCTGGTTCAGCTGGGGCGGTAGGACGGCCGCCACACCGGGAGCGGCCTGCACTGCGCCTGCCACTCCCTCGACGGCACCGGGATCTGTACCCTCGCTCAGGTCCGCCACCAGCAGCAACGGCCCATTCGCGCCTGCCCCGAAACCGTCGGCGATCATGTCATACGCCTCGCGGGACGAGGTCTGCTCCGCGTTGTTGCCGGCATCGGGGAATCCGAACCGCGCGCCGAGGAAGGGCGCGGCGAGCGCCAGCAGCGCCGCCACGCCTATGAGGCTTGCCACGATGCTGTGCCGGTCGATCAACCGTCCCCATCCGACCCAGACCCGAGACGGCTCGACGTGCCCGCCTTCGGCCACCCGGATCGGGCGTCGCCGCCCGAGCGGCAGCCGCAACCGGTCCACGTGTGCCCCGACGTACCCGAGCAGCGCGGGGAACAGAGTCACGGCCGACAACATCACGATCAGCACCGCCGCGATGGTCACCACGGCAGCACCCCGCATGAACGACAAGCCCATGGCGAACAGCCCGAGCATGCTGACGACGACCGTGCTGCCCGCCACCATAACCGCCCGGCCGGCCGTGTCCAGTGTCGCCACCGTGGCCGACTCCGTGTCGAGGCCCACGGCCCGCCATTCGCGGAAGCGGGTCACCATGAGCAGCGTGTAGTCGATCCCGAGAGCGATGCCCAGCATCGTCGCCAGTGCGGTCGTCCAGTCCGGCACGTCGACCACGGCGGCGATCAGTCCGGTCAGCATCGCGCTCACCCCGAGACCGGCGAGGGCCACCATCAGCGGGAGGCCCGCCGCGACCACCGAGCCGAACGTCACCAGCAGCACCAACGCCGCGGCCACGAAGGCGATCATCTCGGAGCCGATCTCACCCTCCTCGGCGAGTTGCACGGCGAACCCGCCAAGGGCGATGTCCAGGCCAGGGCGCTCCGCACCCTCGGCCGCTGCGATCAGCTGCTCGGTCTCCTCGAGCGGCATGTCGACCGGGTTCACAACGTCGAGCGTCAGCTGGCTGAGCAGGGTCTGGCCGTCCGGGGCGATCCCGCCCGCCTCCGAGTACGGGTCCTCCACCGCGGCCACGTGCGGCGATTCCGCGAAATCACCGAGCAGCGCCGCCACGTCGGCCTGCACCGCAGGATCATCGACGCCCGACTCGGCGTGGATGACGACGTCGATCGTGTCCCCGGCCTGGCCCGGGAACCGCTCCTCGAGCAACTGCTGCGCCTGCTCCGAATCCGAGTCGGGCGCGGAGTAGTCAGCCTTGAACTCGCCGGCGAACGCTGCGGACAGGCCGGCAACTGCGACGATCGCGACAATCCAGCCGAGAACCACACGTCCCTTGTTCCGGTAAGCCAGCCTGGCTAGCCGGCCGAGTGGCCCCGGCCGGGCGGCTTGGTCAGCAGGCGGCGGAGCTGTCATCACGTTCCCCCTGAGTCGAACTAGACTGATCGGTAACGCACCGTCATTGGTGTTATGCTCCGTAACTAAACAGCAGATGCGATACGCTTGTCAAGCCGATTAACATATGCGACGGAGATTAATTCTCCGTCATCTCGAGGAGGAGACCCGCTCGTGACGACAGAGTCGGCGCAGCAACGGCGGGAACGTGCCCGGGCGAAACGAGAGGAGGCCCGCAACCGCCGGGCTGACGCGGCGCAGCGGCTGTCGCGGCGGGAACGCGCACGGGCAGCCACGATCGACGAGATCAAGGAGACGGCGACCCGCCTGATGCGCGAGCAGGGCACCACTGACCTCCGATTCTCGGATATTGCACGCGAGATGGGCATGACCGCCCCCGCGCTGTACCGGTACTTCGCCGATCGGGACGAGTTGCTCACCGCACTGATCGTCGACGCGTACGACGAACTCGGCGCCGTCGTGGCCGCTGCCCGCGACGCGGTGCCCGCCGACGACGTGTGGCAGCGGTTCTACGCGGTGGCGCAGGCGTACCGCAGGTGGGCAAGCGGCGACCCGATCCGGTTCGCGCTCATCCTCGGCATGCCGGTCCCTGGCTACGCCCCTCCAGAGGACGGGCCCACGAAGGAGGCCGGCATCCGGGCCGTCGAGCAGCTCAAGGCGCCGTTCTTCGAGGCCGCCGCGCAGGGCGAGCTCGCCCGCCCCCTGCTCACCGAGATAGACGAGGTGGTCCGCGAATGCTGTGAGTCCGACAGCCGCAAGCACCCGGACCAGCCTGAACTGGATCCGGATACCTTCCAGGCGATGATGACCTGCTGGGCCATCCTCCACGGGTTCACCAGCCTCGAGGCCCACGGCCATCTGGACTGGCTGCCGCCCGACGGCCGCGACGCCATCTTCCGTGCCAGCATCCGCCTGGCCGCGATCACCGCCGGGCTCCCCCACCCGCCGGTCTAGCGCCACCGTGCCGATCCACACCGTCGTACGTTGTGGATCGGCACACGGTCAATAGCGGTACCGGGCGGGATCGGGCAGCAGTTCGTTCATCGATCCGGAGCGGAAGCCGCGGGGGTCCACCTCGACGGCGTCGAAACCGGCTGACCGGACGGCGTCAACAGCCGCCGTTGACGCTGCCACGGCATCGGCAAGCTCGCGGTCGACCTCGACCCGCGCGGTGTCCCCGAGGTCCCGGACCCGCAGGTTCCGAACGGAGAACCCGGCCTGGTCGAGAGCGGCCCGGAGTGCGGACTCGGCCCGATCAACGCGAGCAAGCCGAGCAGGCGTGATCTCCAGGCCGTAGGCCATCCGGCTGGACAGGCACGCGGCCGCGGGCTTGTCCCAGGTCGCGAGCCCCCAGGAGCGGGACGCGGCGCGCACCTGGGCCTTGGTCAGGCCGGCGTCGCGCAGCGGCGTCACAGCTCCCCGTTCGGCGGCGGCCCTGATCCCGGGTCGAAAGCCGGCCACCGCGTCGTCGGCGTTGGTCCCGGTCGCGACGTGCGCGAAGCCCTCACGCTCCGCCAGTGGCCGGAGGACGTCGAGCAGCTCCGCCTTGCAGAAGTAGCACCGGTCCCCGTCGTTCCTCCGGTAGCCGTCCCTCGCGAGCTCGTCGGTGCGCGGCCGGACGTGCCGAACGCCGAGCCGCTCCGCGAACTCCCGTGCTCCGACGAGCTCGCGGCGGGGCAGGGACGGCGAGACCGCAGTGGCGGCAAGCACCCGGTCGGGGCCGAGTGCACGCGCTGCGGCGGCGAGCAGGAAGGCCGAGTCGGCTCCGCCAGAGAACGCGACGACGACCGAACCCAGCTCCCGCAGCGACCGCTCGAGCAGCTCGAGGCGCCGATCCAGGACGAAACCGTCCAGCCACTGCGGGAAGCTCCGCAAATCGGTGAGCACCACGTCGGCGCCGGCATCCCGCAGCGCCGGTCCGCCGTGCGACCCGGTCGTGACGCCGACCGCCACCACACCGGCGGCGCGGGCACCTTCCATGTCCCCCGGATGGTCGCCGACGTACACGGCGGCGTCCCACGCCGTGAGCGCGGCGCCCTTCGCCGTGCCATAGGCGCCGCCGACCACTCCGTCCACGTCGAGGCCCACCTGCTCGAGGGTGGCATGGACGAGGTGCTCGGCCTTGGCACTGACCACGACCACCTGCCCCGAGTGCTCGCGGACGGCGGCGATGGCCTCAGGCGCACCGGGTTGCAGCGTCGTCAGCGGCACGCCCACGTCGACCGCGATGTCCCGGTACAACTGGGCCGCCTCACCGACCCGTTCGGCCGGCACCTGCGTGGCCCAGTTGTCCTCGAGCGGCAGGCCGATCTGCTGCCGCACGATGTCCAGGTCCACCTCCATGCCGAGCCGGCGAGCGGCCTCACGGAACGTCGCGAGTATCGCTTCCGCCGAATCCACCAGCGTGAGGTCAAGGTCGAAACCGACAACGGGACGCATGCCTTCGAGCGTACGGCCCTTGACAGGGAACCAAATCCACGGTTCGCTGGAACCGGTTTCCGAAAGCGGTTCCAGGAAGCGGTTTCATGGAAACAGTGACGATCTACGACGTCGCCCGACACGCGGGCGTGGCCGTGACCACCGTGTCTCGCGTGATGAACAACACCGGCCAGGTCCGCGGGCAGACCCGCGACCGGGTCATGGCCGCAGTGGAGGAGCTGGGTTACCGGCCCAATCGCTCCGCCCGTGGCCTGGCGAGGCGGCGGGTGGCGGCCGTGGCGGCGCTCATCCCGTTCGTGTCGCACTCGTCGGCCGTTCACCGAGTCCGCGGGATGGTGGACGGCCTGCGCGGCAGCGGTCTGCCGTTGAGCTTGTTCGACGTCGAGCAGCCCGAGCACCAGCATGAACATCTGCGGGCGCTGACCGGCGACCTGCGGCCAGAGGGCCTCGTGGTCGTCTCCTTGCATCTCACCGATGAGGAGCGGGCCTGGCTGGAGTCGGCCGGGCTCCGCCCGGTCCTGGTCGACACCGAGGCCGAGGGATTGTCGAGCGTCGTGATCGATGACGAGGGGGGCGGCGAGCTGGCGACCTCCCACCTCATCGAGCTGGGCCACGAGCGAATCGCCTTCGTGGGCGACCTGGAGCACGACAGGTTCGGGTTCACCTCAAGCCGGCGGCGGCACGAGGGCTACCTGCGTGCGCTGGCGGCCGGCGGCATCGAGCGCCGACCGGAGTACGAGCGCACCGGGCGGCACGGTCACGACACCGCTCGAGTCCACGGGCTGGAGCTCTTCCAGCTCGCGGAGCCCCCGACCGCGGTGTTCGCGGCGTCCGACACACAGGCGCTCGGGGTGCTGCAGGCCGCCCGCGAGAGCGGGCTCCGGGTCCCGGAGGACTTGTCCGTGGTCGGCTTCGACGACATCGATGTGGCGGCCTACGCCGGGCTCAGCACCGTGCGCCAGCCGCTGGTGGAGTCCGGCAGGGAGGCCGTACGTCTCGTGGAAGCGGAGCGTGCCGAGCCATCGGCGCCTGCACAGCGCCACCTGATGGAGATCGATCTGGTGCGGCGGGAAACGACCGCGCCACCGGCGAACAACTGAGAGGACGAAGATCATGAGACGTTCTGCGGCGGCGGTGGCCGCCACCGGCACTGGCGCGCTGCTGGTGTTGTCCGCGTGCGGCGACGACGGCGATGTCGCCACGGCGGCCGAATGCGACGGCACAGTCGACAGCAGCACCGTGACGATGTTCGCCCACGAGGGCTCCGAGGCGGACGCCTACCGGGCAGCGATCGACACCTTCAACGAGACCCGAGGCGCCGAGATCGGGCTCACCGTCGAGCTCACGATGATCCCCGAAGGGGAATACACCGACCAGGTCAACGCGGCGGCGGCCAGCGGTGACCTGCCCGACGTCCTCGACCTCGACGGCCCGGTCATGGCGAACCTCGCCTGGGCGGGCTCGTTGGTTCCGCTCGACGACTGCATACCGGACGACCTACGCGATGAGATCCTGCCGTCGTTGATCGAGCAGGGCACGTACGCGGACAGGCTCTGGGCGGTGGGCAGCTTCGACTCCGGCCTGGGGCTGTACGCCTACCGGTCGGCGCTGGAGGAGGTCGACGCGCGCATCCCGGAATCGCCGGATGACGCGTGGACGGCCGAGGAGACCGAACAGATCCTGCGCGACCTGCAGGACGCCGGGTACGAGCATCCGCTCGACACCAAGTTCTGGTACGGCTCACAGGGCGAGTGGTTCAGCTACGCGTTCGCTCCGATCATCTGGTCGGCCGGCGGCGATCTCATCGACCGCTCCGATTATCAGAGCGCCGATGGCGTGCTCAATACCCCTGAGGTGGTCGAGGCCATGACCACCTTCCAGCGGTGGGTCTCCGACGGCCTGATCGATCGCGACGCGGCCGACGACTCGAACTTCCTGTCCAAGGAGTCCCCCATCTCCTGGGTCGGACACTGGATGTACGTGCCCTATTCCGAAGAGGTCGGGGACGACCTCGTTGTGCTACCGCTGCCCGACTTCGGAACCGGCAGCAAGACCGGGCTCGGCTCGTGGGCGTGGGCGATGACATCGGCCGCTGAGGATCCCGACGCGGCCTGGGCGGTGATCGAGTTCCTGATGTCGCCGGAGATCATCACGGAGATCACGACGGTGAACGGCGCACCTCCAGGCACCCAGACCGCGCTCGCCGAGTCGGAGTACTACGCGGAGGGCGGTCCGCTCGAGTTGTTCGCCGAGCAACTCGAGGCGGCGCCGGACATTGCGGTCCCGCGGCCGGTCACCCCCGCGTATCCCACGATCACACAGATCATGCGGGCCACCATCGATGACATCGTCCAGGGCGCGGACGTCCAGCAGACGCTCGACGAGGCGGTGGCCGAGATCGATGCCGACATCGAGGCGAACGAGGGCTACCCGCCTCCCTCCTCCTGACCGCAGGCGCTTCCGGTGGAGAGCCGGGCACCCGAGGTGACCGGCCCTCCACCGGCGAGAACGGAGTGACGTGTCCACCACCATCGCCACCAGCGATCCCGCCCCGCCGCGGGCCCAGCGCCGCCGGGGACGGAGCCGGTCGTCGTTGGCCGGCTGGCTGTTCTCGGCGCCTGGCCTGCTCCTGCTAGCGGTGTTCACCGTAACGCCGTTCCTGCTAGCCGCGTACCTGTCGTTCACCAACGAACGACTGATCAGCCCACTGCCCACCCGATGGGTCGGTGGGGACAACTACGCCGCCACCCTGACCGATCCGACGTTCTGGACCGCGTTGTTCAACAACGTGGTGTTCGTCGTGATCGTCGTACCCATCCAGACCGCGTTCGCGTTGTGGCTTGCTGTCCTGGTCAACAGCAGGATCCGCGGCAGAATCGTGTTCCGCTCGATCTACTTCCTCCCCGTCGTGACCGTCATGGCCGCAGCCGCGGTCATCTGGACGCTGCTCTTCAACCCCAACGGTCTGATCAATGCGGTGATGGAGACCGTCACGTTCGGGGCGTTCGCTCCGGACTGGCTGAACTCCACGACATGGGCACTGCCCGCGATCATGATCGTCTCCATCTGGCAGGGCGTCGGCTTCCAGATGATCATCCTGCTGGCCGCCCTGCAGGATGTCCCGGGCGAGTTGTACGAGGCGGCTGCGCTCGACGGCGCGGGCGCCTGGCAGCAGTTCCGGAACGTGACGCTCCCCGGGATCCGCAACGGCCTGATCTTCGTCGTGACGGTGACGACGATCCTGGCCTTCCGGTTGTTCGACCAAGTATGGATCATGCCGCAGACGCCTGGCGGGCCCCTCAACGCCACGCGAACGATGATGCTGGAGATGGTGGAGACCGGCTACGGCCAGCAGCAGGTCGGTCGCGGCTCGGCCATTGCGGTGATCTTCTTCCTGATCGTGCTGCTGATCACGCTCGTGCAACGCCGCCTGATCCGGGAGGAGCGTGAGGTGTCATGACCTCCTCGATATCGCCGGGTGTGGCCACACCGGCGGCTACCGTGGAGCACCGGCGCGACAGGGGTGGTCGCCGGATGTCCGTGGTCGGGCAGTACGTCGTGATGGCCATGCTCGCCGCGTTCTTCCTGTTCCCGCTGGTGTACATGCTGGTTTCGTCGGTCAAAGCCGACAACGCAGTGCTTGCCGGCAGCGACTCGTTCGAAGCGTTCGTCCCGACACCGTTCGTCGGCCTCGAGAACTACGGCGACGCAGTGGAGCGCGCGTCGTTCTTCCGTGTCTTCGTGAACTCCGTGATCATCTCGGGGGCGATCGTCGGTCTTGGACTCATCGTGAACAGCCTGCTGGGCTACGCCCTCGCGCGGTTGCGTTTCGCCGGTCGAGCGCTCATCGTCGTCGTCATCATCGCGTTGATCATCGTTCCGTTCGAGGCGCTGGCGGTCCCACTGCTGTTCATGAGCGCGGAGTTGGGCTGGCTGGACACCTACCACGTCCAGATCCTGCCGTTCATCGCGAACCCGCTGTTCATCTACTTGTTCTACACGTTCTTCCTGAGCGTCCCGGTCGCACTCGAGGAGGCGGCACGGATCGACGGTGCGGGCTCGGTGCGCATCTTCGTTTCCGTCGTCGCACCGATGGCGAAGCCGGCGTACGCGACCATGGCGATCCTCGGCTTCCTGTTCTCCTGGGGCCAGTTGCTCTGGCCGGTCATGGTCACGCGCGGAATTGACGTGCGGCCACTGCCGCTGGGTATCGGAACGTTCAAGACCACACCGCCGGTGCAGTGGGGCGACATCATGGCCTACGCCACGATGATGACGATTCCACTGCTGATCGTGTTCCTGCTGTTCCAGCGCTACTTCGTCGCGGGGGTCGCCTCATCCGGCGTCAAGGGGTGAGCCCGCTGGCGATCGTATGGAGCGACTGAAGGAAGCGCGCAGAATGGCACTTCGGCTCACGGACCGCTGGCTCTGGGACTTCTGGCTGGCCGTCGACGGCCCGGACTACCACTTGTTCTTCCTGCAGGCCCCGAGGACGCTGGCCGATCCGGAGTTGCGGCATTGGAACGTGTCGATCGGCCACGCCGTCTCGACCGATCTTCGGCGGTGGGAGGTGCTGCCGGACGCGCTCGCACCGGCGGCCGAGCCCGCCTGGGACGACTACACGACCTGGACCGGCAGCGTGATCCGGCACGAAGGTCGCTGGTGGATGTTCTATACCGGAACGAGCCGCCGGGAGGCCGGCAAGATCCAGCGCGTCGGTGTGGCGACCTCGGATGACCTGATCTCGTGGGACAGGTACGGCAAGCCGGTCATTGAGGCCGACCCGGCGTGGTACGAGATGTACGACCCGGCGGTGTGGTACGAGCAGGCATGGCGCGATCCGTGGGTGCTCCGGGACGACAGCGGCGTGTTCCACTGCGTGATCACAGCCCGAGCCAGGTGGGGGGATCCGGGCACGCGCGGCGTGATCGGACACGCGAGTTCGCAGAACCTGCTCGACTGGACGGTACGGCCGCCGGTCACTACCCCCGGTGTCTTCGGGCATCTCGAGGTGCCGCAGGTCGAGCGGATCGCGGATGCCTGGCGGCTGGTCTTCTCGGCGCCGTCAGCGCCGAGCCGAGTGTGGCGGCGGCACCCACTGGCCAGGTGGAGAGGAACGCATATGCTCAGCTCCGGCCGGCTGCTCGGGCCCTACGACTGGGAAACCCACCAGGCATTGGATACCGCGTCGAGCGACGGTGTGCGGTACGGCGGCCGGCTGGTGCGCCGGGGAGCGGACTGGCAGTTGCTGAGCTGGCTCGAGCGAGGCCCGGACTGCACGTTCAGCGGCACGCTCACGGACCCGAAACCGGTGGCGGTGGTAGCCGGCCGCCTCACCGTCCAGACCGGCCTCAACCGACCGTCCGAAGGCGAGGCAGCAGAGTAGCGGCCTCACTGGCCTGTTCCTCGGCGGTCCCACCCGTGACGATGAGGATCACCTCGCTGACACCGGCCTCGGCGTACCGCTCGATCTGCGGCAGGATGTCCTCCGCCGCCTGCGGCAGCCACACCTGCACCGTCCGACGGATCTCTGCGGGGTCGCGGCCGATCTCCGCACAGTGCGCATCCAGGACGCGCGCGAGCTCCCCCACCTCGTCCGGGGAGCCGCCGACTAGGTTCCAGACGTCGGCGTGCTCGGCGGCGATGCGCAGCGCGCGGCGACGACCCGCGGCACCGATCCAGATCGGCGGATACGGCCGCTGCATGGGCTTCGGCTCGGCTATGGCGTCGGCGAGCCGGTAGTGGCGGCCCTCGAACGTGGTCCGCGGCTCGGTCCAAAGCGAGCGGATGATCCGGCAGGCCTCGTCCAGGCGATCCATCCTGTCGCCGACGGTGCCGAACTCCAGGCCGAGCATGGTGTGCTCGTTCTCCGCCCAGGCGGCACCGAGCCCGAAGTCGAGCCTGCCGCCCGACAGGTGGTCCACCGTGACGGCCATCTTGGCGAGCACGCCGGGGTGCCGGTAGGTGTTGCCGGTCACCATGCACCCGATCCGGACATGGGCGGTTGCCTCCGCCATCGCCGCCAGCAACGTCCAGGCCTCGAAGACGTCTCCGGTGGGGTCGTCGCCGAGTGTGGCGAAGTGGTCCATGTTCCAGACGGAGTCGAACCCCGCCTCATCCGCGATCCGCCAGACGCTCCGATACTCGTCGATCGGTGCTCGTTGCGTGAGTTTGAGCCCATACCGCACCACCGGAGTCTCGCACGTCGATCAACCACACCTGCTCCTGAGACCAGCGGCGTTGGCCGCGGGCCGTACCGTAGGAGGGGTGGGGACGGTCACCGCCGCGGTTCCGCGCAGCCTGGCAGACGATTTGCGCGCGCGCTCCGACGATGAGCTCGCCACCCTGCTGCGCGCCCGCCCGGACCTCGCGGCGCCGCTGCCAGCAGATCTCGGGGAGCTCGCGTCCCGCGCGGCCACCCGGGCCTCGACCGCTAGGGCGCTTGACCGGCTGGACCGCTTCACGCTGGCAGTCGTCGACGCGCTCGCCGTGCTGCCGGAGCCGGCCACGACCGAAGACGTCGTCGCCGCTGTCGGTGCACCCGCGCACGCCACCACTGCCGCGCTGGACACCCTCCGCGCCCGCGCGCTGGCCTGGGAGACGACCGACGGGGTGAGGCTGGTACGCACCGTCCACGACCTGCTCGGGCCGTTCCCCGCGGGCCTCGGGCCACCGCTGGAGCGCGCCCTCGCCAACCACCCACCGGCTCGGCTGGCGACGATCGCTCGTGACCTCGACCTCGCGCCGGCCGGCGACGAGGGTCCCGGCACCGCCGCGGTGGCGAAGGCCATCGAGAGCCGGCTGGGGGAGCTGCTCGAAGCGATCAGCGATGACGCAGTTGCAGCGCTGCGCGAACTGTCGGCAGGCCCGCCGACCGGGCAACTCGAGCGCGCCCGCCGAGAGGTCGACATCCACTCCGCCCGCACACCGGTCGACGAGCTCCTCGCCCGTGGTCTGGTCGTCCCGACCAGCGACTCGACCGTCGTGCTTCCGCGCGAGGTGGGTTTGTGGATGCGCGGCGGCCGGACCAACTCCGACGTCGCCCCTGAAGCACCACGGCCGCGAGTCACGTCCCACGACCCCGAGACCGTCGACAGCACGGCCGGCGCGGGTGCGTACGACGCGGTGCACAAGATGGAGACCCTGCTGGAGGATTGGAGCAGGGAACCTCCCCCCGTGCTCCGCAGCGGCGCCCTCGGAGTGCGCGAGCTGCGCAGGCTGCCCCGGCTGATGGACGTCGACGAGCACGCCGCCGGCCTGTTCGTCGAGCTGGCACGGGTGGCGGGGCTGCTGGCGGCTACCCGGGACGCGGACCCGGTCTGGCTACCGACGCCGGCGTTCGACACATGGCGCGACCAGCAGCCTGCCCGACGCTGGGCGGGACTGGCCGCGGCCTGGCTGGCCACCGGCCGGACGCCTGGACTGATCGGCGCCCGGGACGAGCGTGGCCGGCTGCTGGCGCCGCTCGGCGCCGAGCTCGACCGCCCGCTGGCTCCGGAGATCCGGCGGGTGACACTGGAGGTGCTTGCCGGCCTACCCGCCGGTGCAGCGCCGGACCCCGACGGCGTCCGCGACGTCGTACGCTACCTCCGCCCGCGCCGCGCCACCCGGCTCCGCGACGACCTGGTCGGCTGGACGCTCCGCGAAGCGGAGACGCTGGGCCTCACCGGCCGCGGAGCGCTGGCGTCCTACGCCCACCGGCTGCTCGACGGAAGCCCCACGGCCGACGTCGCGGCGGCCCTGCAGCCGGCTTTGCCCGAACTGCTCGACCACGTGCTGCTCCAAGCCGATCTGACCGCAGTCGCGCCCGGACCGCTGCGCCCGGACCTTGCTCGGGAGCTAGCGGCCATGGCCGATGTCGAGAGCCGCGGCGGCGCCGCGGTATACCGGTTCACGCCGGGGTCGGTGCACCGTGCGCTGGACGGCGGCCGTACCGCCGGCGACGTGCACGGCTTCTTGACGCGGCTGTCGCGCACGCCCGTCCCGCAGCCCCTCAGCTATCTGGTCGACGATGTCGCCCGCCGGCACGGCACACTGCGCGTCGGCGCCGCCGCCGCAGTAGTGCGCTGCGACGACGACACCGTGCTCGCAGAGATCATGGCCAGCCCGCGAGCCGCCGCGTTAGGGGTACGGCGGATCGCTCCCGGCGTGCTGGTGTCCACGCTCGATCCCGTGTCGCTGCTGGAGCGCCTGCGCGCGATGGGGTTCATGCCGACGCCCGAGGGACCGGACGGCACGCTGGCCATCACGACCGCCGAACCGCGCCGCGCACCGCCCCTCGACGCGGCCGGTTCGGGTGCGAGCGACCGGCCACCGCTGGACGAGGCGACCGTTGCGCGCGCCGTCGGCGCGCTCCGCGCCGGCGAGCGTTCCACCGCGCTGCGCCAGCACGTTGCCCCGTCCGGCGAGCAGCGACGCGCGGACGCGGCACAGATCCTGGCCGAGCTTCGCCGCTCGATCGAACGCGGCAGCACGGTCTGGATCGGCTACGTGGACCAGCACGGGGTTACCAGCGAGCGCGTGGTCGATCCCGTGCGCCTGGGCGGCGGCCACCTCGTCGCTCTCGATCATCGGTCTGGCGAGGTCCGCACGTTCGCACTGCACAGGATCAGCGGGGCCGTCCCGGTCGAGTCGTGGGCGCAGGACACCGCAATGACCGAGTGACCGGCACCCCGCCGCCCGGCATCCGCCGCCCGGCGTCAGCAGACCGCGTCCAGCGGCTCCGCCGCCACCTCGCCCTCGTCGTCTTCGGTGTCCTGCGCGTCCGGGGAGAACGTGCCGGAGGGCGCGGGCGCGCCGATCGGGCTCGGGACGAGAGTCGGTGTCGACGCGACAACGGTGGGGCGGGACGAGATCGCCTCCTCCGCCAGTGCGCGAATCCGGTCGTAGTCCGGGTCGGCGCGAGACTCGATCACCTCGTCGGTGAAGGCGAGGCTCGAGATCGAGGCGTCCTTGACCTTGAACGCGAGGTCGACGAACGCCGGCAGGCGGTCCTGCGGGATATCGGTCACCACAAGATCGCCGGCAGCACCCGCGATCCGCTCGTAGTGCCGCAGCAGGGTCGTCGGCTGGGCGGCGTCCACGATGGCACCGATAACACAGCGCTGGCGTTCCATCCGGTTGAAGTCGTCGGTGACCGGATACGGTCCGCACCGTGCTCGCGCGAACCACAGCGCCTGCAATCCGTCGAGCCGCTGGTTCTCGCCCGGCTCGATCCAGTCCAGCGCCGGCGTGCATCCGCCGGTCCGCGTGTCGAGTTGCGTCCCGATCGGGATCCTGTAGTGCACGTCGATCGTGATGCCGCCCAGCGCGTCCACCAGTTGGCGGAAGCCCTTGAGATTGACCATGGCGAAGTAGTCCACCTCGACGCCGAGCACTCCCTCGACAGCCCACTTCGTCGCGTCCGCTCCGGGGTAGGACGACTCCTCGAAGACCTCAGGGTGCGCGGCCGGGACGTTCTCGTAGATCGCGTAGAGCAGCCATTCGTTGCGCGGCCCGGGCCCGGTGAACCCCGACGGGTACAGCTCGTGCAGCGGGGTCCCCTCAGGAAACGGCACCCGCTCTAGGTTCCGCGGCAGCGACAGCAGCACCGTGTCGCCTGTCCGGGTGTCCGTACTGGCGAGGATCAGGGTGTCGGGACGGACGCCTTCCCGATCCCGCCCCGCATCGCTGCCGAGCAGCAGGACGTTGACCCGCGGCCGGCCCGCCCACGGGTCGTCCTGCGGCGCCTCCGGCTCCACTTCCGGACTGGTCAGGCTGCGCTGCTCACCGGAGGCGAACACCCGGTCGATCAGCTCGCTGTGGGTGGCGCTGTACCTGGAGGCCAGCACCAGCGGCGCGATGACAAGGGAGGCGGCGACCATCACCGCCAGCGCGCCGGACAGCCTCTGGAGGCCGCGGAGGCCTTCCGGCTCGAGCAGGTACAGGCTGACGACGGCCATGACGAGCCACAGCTCGGCCAGGAACAACAACCCGGGTCCGACGACTCCGAGCACGTCCGCGTCGGAGCTCAGCGCCAGCAACCCGGGGAGGCCGAGCCAGACGGCTGCGACAGCGACGCCGATCACGAGCGCGGCAAAGACCGCGAACACCGCCCACCCCAGCTTGCGGCGCCCGGCGGCCACCAGCCCGAGGCCGGGCACCAGCGCACCCAGCACCGCGTAGCCCAGGAAGCGCGGGTAGCCGCGCCGGTCAGTTGCTGAACCAGAGCTTGGTTGCTGACCGGCCTCATCGTCGAGAGCCATCAACGATCATTCTAAGGGTCGCCCGACCCCTCACCGGCCAAGACGCTGGAAACGCCGGGTCGCCAGCGACAGGAGCCGGCACGGGCAGCCCCGGGTCGCACGCTGCATTCCGGCTTACCGGTGGGCAACAATGGAACGTCCCTGCCACGAAACCCGGAGGACCAGTGACCGACGGCCCGCTGATCGTCCAGAGCGACAAGACGCTGCTGCTGGAAGTCGACCATGAGCAGGCCGACGACTGCCGGCGCGCGATCGCTCCGTTCGCCGAACTGGAACGCGCGCCGGAGCACGTCCACACCTATCGGGTAACGCCGCTCGGCCTATGGAACGCTCGCGCCGCCGGTCACGACGCGGAGCAGGTTGTCGACACCCTGCTCACGTACTCCCGCTACCCCGTGCCGCATGCGCTGCTTGTCGATATCGCAGAGACGATGGCGCGGTACGGGCGGCTGACGCTGGAGGCCCATCCCACACACGGCCTTGTGCTGCACGCGACGGACCGCGCCGTCCTCGAGGAGGTGCTGCGCTCCAAGCGGACCACGCCGATGCTCGGCGCCCGCCTGGACGACGACACCGTCGCCGTCCACCCGAGCGAGCGGGGCACGCTCAAGCAGGCGTTGATCAAGCTCGGCTGGCCGGCCGAGGACCTGGCTGGATACGTGGACGGCGAGGCACATCCCGTCGCGCTGGTGGAGAACGGCTGGTCGCTGCGGCATTACCAGGTGGAGGCCGCGGACGGGTACTGGTACGGCGGCTCGGGCGTCGTGGTCCTGCCGTGCGGAGCCGGCAAGACGCTGGTCGGCATGGCGGTGATGGCGCGCGCACAGGCGACGACGCTGATCCTGGTGACCAGCACGGTCGCGGCCCGGCAGTGGAAGGACGAACTGCTGGCCCGCACCACGCTCACCGCGGACGAGGTGGGGGAGTACTCGGGTGCGCGCAAGGAGATCCGCCCTGTCACTATCGCGACCTACCAGGTCATGACCGCGCGACGGAAGGGTGCCTACACCCACCTGGAGCTGTTCAACGCCCGCGACTGGGGGCTGGTGATCTACGACGAGGTG
>CAZMXH010000014.1:5837-6325 GCA_964570165.1 uncultured Actinomycetes bacterium | reverse complement strand
ACCTGCTGCCGGCGCCGATCTTCCGCATGACCGCCGACCTTCAGGCCCGGCGCCGGCTCGGGCTGACCGCCACGCTTGTGCGCGAGGACGGCCGGGAGAACGACGTGTTCACGCTGATCGGGCCGAAGCGTTACGACGCCCCATGGCGCGAGCTTGAGAACTCGGGGTGGATCGCACCAGCCGACTGCGTCGAGGTCCGGGTGACGCTGAGCGAGGGAGAGCGGCTGGCGTACGCCACCGCCGAGCCCGACGAGCGCTACCGGCTCGCCTCCTGCACCGCTAGCAAGAGCAGGGTCATCCACCGCCTGGTGGGCCAGCACGATGGCGAGCAGGCCCTCGTGATCGGCCAGTACATCGACCAGTTGGACGAGTTGGCCGGCGAACTGAATGCGCCGATCATCAAGGGAGACACCACAGTCCGCGAACGGCAGCGGCTGTTCGAGGCGTTCCGGTCCGGTGACATCACGCTGCTGGTCGTGAGCAAGGTC
>CAZMXH010000014.1:0-5827 GCA_964570165.1 uncultured Actinomycetes bacterium | reverse complement strand
CTCCGGGTCGTTCGGCTCCCGCCAGGAGGAGGCGCAGCGGCTCGGCCGAATCCTCCGGCCGAAGGCCGACCGCAGGACGGCACGGTTCTACGCCGTTGTGGCCCGCGACACCGTGGACCAGGAGTACGCCCAGCACCGGCAGCGTTTCCTCGCCGAGCAGGGGTACGCATACCGCATCATCGACGCCGAGGACGTGCCGTACCCGTGATCGTCACGACCGGTCTCTCCAAGATCTCCAGCCGGTAACAATCGGTCACAACGCGTAGCGGTGCGGCCCCGGCCGGGGCACAATTCCCCTCGCAGCCTGATCACGAATCGGCGCCGTCCGCGATCCAATCTCGGTCCAAGAGGAATAACTCCCCCATGTACGGCGACACCCAGGTAGAGGTTGAGGAGCAGGCGCTGGCCAGCGAGCGTTTGAGCAGCACGCACTCGGCCCCCGGGGTCCGCTCGGTGGCCGGGCATTTCGACGTGCGTTTCCAGACGCCGGTGCTGTCCATCGTGTCGCTCGCCCTCGTGGTGCTGATCTTCTTTGACCTGGCACTCGGCGGGCTCATGATCGAAGTCGACAGGTTGGTCAGCCGGCTCCCAGGACCCTTCATCAGCCCGTATGACTACCCCGTGGCGGACTGGCTGGATCGGATCGGTCAGGCGACGGTAGCGGGCATCCCGCTGCTGGCGGTCTCTGTCATCGCATGCCGACGGCTGAACTCCATCCGGCCATTCGTGCTCACCTGGGGCATCTGGGCGGTCATGTACGGCTTCGTCGGAGCGGTCAAGTTCGTCACCATGCGCGAGAGCCCACGGACGGGCGGCCCAGTCCTGTTCGACAGCGGAACCCTCTTTCCGTCCGGACATGCTTCCAATGTGGTACTTATGTTCGGCCTGACCGCCCTGCTGATGATCCGCTATGTCGGTGTCACAAGGTGGCAACGAACCCTGCTGATCGCCGCCGTACCCGCCGCCTTCATGTTCATGAGCGTGATCTCGATCTACCGTCATACGCACTGGTTGAGCGACATCGTCGTCGGCGGCCTCATCGGCGTGATCGCTCTCGAGCTGTGGGTGCGCTGCGACGCATGCTGGCCGTCCGTCCGCTACTGGCTGCGGCGCCTGTCGGGGCGGCACTGGAAGGTGGCCGACCGAACTGCCCGGCTGCTGCGTACTGCGATTCTGGAGGAAGACTCCGTCTGGAACGAGGGTGTCAGCGACTCTCGTCCACGCCGTGTGCCCCTCCGAGCAGCTGCTCCTCCCGCATCGAGTCGAGTACCGACCAGGTGTGTGACGGCAACCGAGGCGAGCGCTTCGCCCAGTCCGGAATCGCCACCGCCGGTCGGCGTTCGATACCCGGTGCGGTCCTGAACAGGATGATCGCGATCAGCATCAGCACTGGCGCGATCACGAAGTTCACTACCACAGCACCGAGCCACCCGGCAGCTGCCACCAGCACCCCGGTCACGGCAACCAAGACGGCCAACCTTCGAATACGTCGCATGGGCCCCCCGTTCCCGGGTGGCATGGTAAACGCTCAGCGGGCGCAACGCAGGGCGAGCCGGCTCAGCTGGTGGACACGATCATGTCGGCACGGTCCCGGCCGGGGGCGACCAGCGCCGCGTTCCTCTCGTCCGTCCTGCTCACCCAGGCCCTTGCGGCGTCCGGGGACTTGCCATAGGCCTCGTGCCGGGCGACGAGCCGGGTACGCCGCTCGTCGTCCGGGCACTCGGCCCACCAGCACTCGTCGAGCAGTGGCCGCACCTGCGGCCAGTGGAGCAGGTAGTTGCCCTCCGTCACCACGAGGGGAACCTCCGCCGGGACCGCGACCGCGCCCGCGATCGGTTCTTCCAGGTCCCGCCGGAACTCGGGCGCCCAGACGAGTTCCCTGGCCGTCCGCAGCCGGTTGAGCAGCGCGATGTACCCGGCCGCGTCGAAGGTGTCCGGCGCTCCCTTGCGGTCGGCCCGTCCCAGCTCCGCCAGTGCTCGCTGTGCCAGATGAAAGCCGTCCATGGCGACCAGCCGAGCTCGGCTCGGCCCTAGCGCGGTGACGATCCTGGTTGCCAGCATCGACTTGCCTGCACCAGGAGCGCCCGCTATCCCGAGCAGCACCCGGCGGCCACGGACGGCCATCGCCGCGGCCATGTCTACCGCCTTTTCCATCGTCACCACAGTCGCCACAGCCGGGATTCTGCCGAAGCCGCGGCTTGGCTATCGACAGGCGGTACCCCACCACGGGAGAGCGTCCTCCGTGCCGCCACGGCCAGGACCACCGCGACGGCCGCCGCGGCAAGCGTCACAGCGAACGCGTGTCGGTGACCCCCAAGGTCCGCTAACGATCCCCCGGCCGTCGAGCCGAGCGTGTAGCCGATGCCGGTAACACCCGCGAGCAGCGTCACCGCAGCACCGACCCGCGACGGTGGCGCGACCCGCTCCGCCAGTGTGAACACGGTGATCATGTACGGCGCGATCACAACGCCGAGCACCACCGCCACCGGAACGAGAGCGCCCAGCGACTTGACGAGCAGGAGGGGCGCCGACAGCACGAACAGCCCAGCAGCGAATGCCACCAGGCGACGCTCGTACCGGAACCGGACCGGCAACGCTGCCGCCGCTAGACCGGCGAGGACGCTGCCGACCCCGAGCAGCGAGTAGACCGGCCCAGCCAGTCCCGGCTCCCCGGCCGCCGTCGCCAACACGGCGGTGCCGGTCTGGGTGGCTCCGAAGACGACGCCGATCAGCAACTGGGCCGCGCCGAGCACGGCGAGGGCAGGCGACAGCAAGCGGTCGGCCCTCCGTGCCGCGAGTGTCGGGCGACCGGCGCCCGCGGATGGATGGACGGCGAACCAGCTACCGAACACCGCCAGCAGCCCTGCGGCGCCGAGCAGCGCGCCGGCGGGGCTGATGATCGCCGCACCCGCCCCGACCAGTGCCGGACCGAGAACATAGGAAGCTTCGTCCGCCGCACCCTCGTACGAGAACGCCGCGTCGACGAGCCGCTGCCGGTTGCGTTCGGCCCCTACCATCGGCCGCCATCGCACTCTGGCGAGCGGGCCGACGTGCGGTATCGCCACACCGGCCATCGCAGCGATGATGATCGTCACCCCCCGCGGCGCACTGTGCGACACGGCAAGCACCAGGCCACCCAGTCCAGCGGACGCCATCAGTGACTGTGCCAGGACAACCGGGCGCTGACCGAAACGATCGGCGATGCCGCCCGCAACGGGCGCACCCAGGGCATTGGCGAACGACAGCGCGCCAGCGGTAAGGCCCGCGACAGCGAACCGTCCAGTGGACGTCGAGACCAGCAGCAGGACGCCGAGCTGGGACATCGCCAGCGGCAACCGTCCGAGGAAGGCGATGAGGATGTAGCCAGGCCCGGCCAGCAGCAGCAGCCGCCGGTAGTGACGCAACGCGGACACACAGGGCTCCGAGCACTCGAACGAAGCGCGACTCCCCGCCACTCAGACGCGCTGCTTCAGCCCTGTGACGGCATCATGGTAGCTGACGATTGGAACCCCTTATGGTGCGCGCTGCTGACTTGCTCGAGCGGTGGAGGCTGCTGGTCGGGCCGGGACACGACGCAGCCGGTCAAGAGCTGCTGGCCCGGTGGAGCGAGCCGCACCGCCGATACCACGACACTGGCCACCTGCGGCGCATCCTCGAGGCTGTGGACGAGCTGCGCCGCCACGCCGACGACATCACGGCGGTGAGGCTTGCCGCGTGGTTTCACGACGCCGTCTACACCGGTCGCCGCGGGCCGGACGAGCGTGCCAGCGCGCTTCTCGCTGCGTCCACGCTTCCAGACCTCGGCGTGCCGGCCGCCCGCATCGCCGAGGTAATCCGCCTCATCGAGCTCACGGTGTCGCATGACCCGCGCCCCGGTGACGCCAACGGCGCGGTGCTCTGCGACGCCGACCTCGCCGTTCTCGGCGCCGAGCCGGAGGAGTACGCCGCCTATGTGGCAGCGGTCCGCGCAGAGCACCCGTCGGTCTCGGAAACGGACTTCCGCCGCGGGCGAGCGATCATCATACGTGGCCTGCTCGCTCTGGACCCGCTCTACCGGACACCCACGGGTCGGGCACGGTGGGAGGCCGCAGCCCGTCGCAACCTCACTGCGGAGCTGTCCGATCTCGACGCGTCCTGAGGCCGGCCTGCCGAAGCCGGCGCACGAGCTCCTTGCTGCTCACCGGTACGGCGCCCGCCGCCACCACCGCCTCGTACAGCTGCTCGGGAACGTCGTAGTGGTCGCCCTGGAATCCTCGCCGGGGAAGCCCGACGCCGGCGGCGAACGCGTGCAGCTCGTCGAGCGACTCGTCCGAGACGAGATGCGACCACAGCTTCCCGTGCCCAGGCCAGATCGGTCGATCGACAAGGATCATCGGACCGCCGCCTCGACCGCGTCGTCGACGAGCGTGCGCCACGACCGCACCATGGCGGCATCCACGTAGGCCTTCCACGAGCCCGCCGGCCGCACCCCCGAGCCGACGTGGAACTTCCGCACCCCGGCACGGCTGAGCCAGGGCACGTGGTCGGGTGCCAGCTTGCCGCCCGCCATGGCCAGGTCCGCCACGACAGCGTCGTCCGCCACCCGGCGGCACAGCTCGTCCAGCCCGGACGCGACACCGCGGGCCGAGCCGGCAGTCAGCACGGTGTCCATTCCCGGCAACCCGCGTATGGCCTGCCACGCCCGGTCGTAGTCGAGCGCGTTGTCGATTGCTCGGTGGTGGGTCCACGGCAGATCACCGAGCTCGCCGATGAGCTCCAGGGTGACGTCGACATCGATCTCCGATGTTGGGCCCAGGAAGCCCAGCACGAAGCCGTCCGCCCCCGCCGCCGCCAGCAGTTGCGCCGCCCCCTTCAGCCGGGAGAGCTCGGATCCCGTGGTAGCGAACCCATCGTTGGCCCGCAGCATCACCCGCACCGGGATGTCGCTCTCGCGCTTGACGGCGCGCAATGTCTCCACTGCGGGGGTCAACCCACCGGCGTCGATGTCGGATACCAGCTCGAGGCGGTCGGCGCCGCCTTCCTGGGCGCCCGCCACGTCGCCGGGGCCGAGTGCGATCACCTCCAGCAGCGCCTTCACCGAACCACCTTCGCCACACCTCCACCGCCACATGCATCGCGCTCGGGGTCCCCCGCCCCCGTATGCGCCAGGCTGCCAGTGTGCCACCGCCACCGGCGATGCCGGTTGGTGGCGCGGCCGGCTGCTGGCACCATCAGTAACGTGGTCGACGACGTGCTGCTCGACACCCGAGCCTTGGTGTTGCGCGACCTCCAGGCCCGCGGCCTCGACTCCGCCGCGGCCGTGGACATCCTGGATGACGTGCTGACCGAGCGTCGCTGGTGGGTCGAGCAGTGGCCGGACGGCGCGCCGTACCTCGCGGGCCAAGTCGCCCAGGACGTGCAGGAGCGGCTACTGGACGCACGCCTAGGCCGGTGGCCGCGATGCACGGCCTGCGACCGGATCGCCGTCCATGAGCTGCGGGTCAGCCCCGAACTCGGCACCGACCCGCAGTGGGTCTGCGAGGAGTCGGGCATCTCGGTCGCGCCACTCGGTTCGCTCTAGCGATCCCGCAGACGCGCCGAGCGGGGCACCTGCCGTCATGGCCGGTGCCCCGCTCGGTGGAGTGGCAAAGATCGTGGGCTCAGAAGTCCATGCCACCCATGTCGCCAGCGCCCGCGCCGGCGCCGGCCTTCTCCTTCTCCGGCTTGTCGGCGATGACCGCCTCGGTGGTGAGGAACAGGCCCGCGATCGACGCGGCGTTCTGCAGCGCCGACCGGGTGACCTTGGCCGGGTCGATGATGCCGGCCTTGACCAGGTCCTTGTACTCGC
>CAZMXH010000013.1:7286-22036 GCA_964570165.1 uncultured Actinomycetes bacterium | reverse complement strand
CTCGCCGCGTGCCGCGACGATGAAGTCGCTTTGGGCACTCGGGACCAGGTCCAGGTGGCCGTGGCCGAGGCCGGTGCCGGTGAGGCCGCCGTATGCGAGCCCGTAGAGCGATTGGACGATCTGCCCGAACCGGTCGGTGTCCGAGAACGGGTCAAGCCATGCCTCGATGCGGAGCTGAACGTGGCTGAACGTCGCGTGGGCGGCCAGGCCGCCGACGAGGGCGAGCACGATCGCCAGCGCGATCCAGGAGATCCGCTCGGTCGCCACGTAGATCATCAGGACGAAAATCCCGAAGATCAGCAACGAGGGGCCCAGGTCGTTCTGCACCGCGAGGATGCCGAGTGCGGCTATCCAGACGACAAGGATCGGGCCGAGATCCCGGGCGCGCGGCAGGTCCACCCCGAGCACCCGGCGGCCGGCGAGTGCGAGCGCGTCCTTGGTGCGCACGAGATAGCCGGCGAAAGCAATGATCAAGAGGATCTTGGCAGCCTCGCCGGGTTGGAACGTCATGCCGCCGATCTGGATCCAGATCCTGGCGCCGCGAATCTCCTGGCCGATCAGCGGAAGCAGCGGGAGGATGAGCAGCACGATGCCCAGCAGCCCGGCCGTGTAGGTGTACCGGGAAAGCACTCGGTGGTCCCGGACGAAGATCAGCACGGCGATGAACCCGAGGACGCCCACGAACATCCAGGTGAGCTGCGTGGAGGCAGCTGTCGTGTTCTCCGCTAGATCCAGCCTGTGGATCATGGCGAGGCCCAGGCCGTTCAGCGCGACCACGATCGGCAGGATCGCCGGGTCGGCCCACGCCGCCCAGCGCCGGATCACCAGATGGGCGGCGGCGGTGAGCACGACCAGGCCGACTATGTAGCCGAGCGCGCCCGGTTGGGCGCGACCGGTAGCGCCGAGGTCGACAGCCACGTAGGCAGCGGCGGCGATGCCCACGGAGAAGATCAGCAGGACAAGTTCAGTGCCGCGCCCTCGCCGCGGCACCAGCGTCCGGTGCTCCGTCACGGTCCCTCCGGGCAGCGCAGGCCGGATTGCGCGGGCGGCGTGGAGCGCACCGTCCGGGAACCTTCCGACCCGTCCTGTCCCCGCGTTTGTTCGGCCGAGCATGCCGCCCGACGGAGGTCGCCGACGATGCGCTCGGCGTCGGCGAGGCTGTCCGCGGGGATGGTGGCATCGACCTGGTGGCGGTAGAAATCCGGCAGGGCGCTGACGGGCAGACCGTCGATGATCTCGTGCAACTCGGAGAGCCGGAGCGGGCCGATCTCCTGGCTGACCCCGCGGAAGACGGCGACTTCGCCGGACTGGTCGCCCACGTAGTACTGGCTGCGGACCCACTGGTTGGCGATCGTCACACCCGCCCAGGCCACGGCGGCGATCACGGCGACGATGGCGAGCCGGCGAAGCCAGCGGAACCTGCGCGGTGGCTGCGGGGCGTACCGCAGCTCCTCAGGGTCGGCCGACGGTGCGGGCGCGGAGTCGTCGGGTGTGCCATGGCGTCCCGAGCCGAGCAGTCCGCGCAGCGCCGCGCCGGGCCTCCTACGGGACGGCTTGGTGGGCGGCTGCTGGCCGGACGCGGCGCCGACGAGGTACACCTCGGCCGTATCGTCCGCCCGGGGAGGCACGGGCGTCTCCACGACCTCGGCGACGACCACCGTGATGTTGTCCGGCGCCCCGCCGCGCATCGCGAGCTCGACGAGTTCGTCCGCCGCGTCTGAGACAGACTGTTGCCGGCCGAGGGTCTCGCGCAGAGTCTCATCGCTGACCACAGCGGACAGCCCGTCGCTGCATAGCAACAACCGGTCACCGGGCTGAACCGGCAGCACATCCAGATCGGGCTCCGGGTCGGGCTTGCCGTCCAGCGCCTTGAGGATCAGCGAGCGGGCGGGGTGCAGCACCGCCTCGTCGGGGGTGATCCGGCCCTCGTCGATCAGCGTCTGCACGAACGTGTGGTCGTGGGTGAGCTGGCGCAGCTTGCCGTCCCGGAGCAGGTAGGCCCGGGAGTCGCCGATGTGGGCGATGCGGAAGTCCTCGCTGGTCCACAACAGCGCGGTGAGCGTCGTGCCCATGCCCTCCCGGCCCGGGTCGTCGAGGACGAGCGCCCGGATGCGGTCGTTGGCCGCTACGACCGCTGAGCGCAGCAGATCGAGCGGATCATCGTCCGGCAGGCCGTTCTCGATCCTCACCAACTCGTCGATGGTCGCCGAACTGGCGATCTCACCCGCGGCGTGCCCGCCCATCCCGTCCGCGACGGCAAGCAGCCGCGGGCCTGCGTAGCCGGAGTCCTCGTTCTCGTCGCGTACGAGGCCGACGTCCGAACGCGCGACGTACCGGAGAGTCAAGCTCATCGGCGCCCTACTTCCGCAGTTCGAAGACGGTCTTGCCGAGCCGCACCCTGCTACGCGCTCCGACCGGAACGCTACGGGTAAGTCGCTCAGAGCCCAAGTAGGTACCGTTGGTGGATCCGAGATCCTCTATGTACCACTGGCCGTCGTGGTACATCAGCCTGGCATGTTGGGTGGAGACGTACTCGTCCGACAACGGCACGGTGCAGTCGTGGCTACGGCCGAACGTGACCGGCGCCCCGGTCAGCGGGACGGTACGGTTCTTGTCCGGCCCGTCCACGATGACCACGCGAGTGGGGGCGCCGCGCGCGGAGCGCGCTCGATGGGGCGCCGGCCGTCCGCTCTGTGCCGGCTTCTCAGGCCGGACTCCGAACAGGTCGGCACGCATCGCCGAGGTGACCGAGAGGATGAGAAGCCAGAGCATGGCGAGAAATCCCAGCTTAATGACCGTCAGGGTCAGCTCCGACACTGCCTCACCTCATACATCTGGGCTACCCCTGCGGCGATCGGCGGTGAACGTCGACGATCGTTGAACCGAGTACGATACGGGATCCGTCGGACAGCGGCGCTTGGGCGGCGCGGACGCCATCGACCACGGTGCCGTTGGTAGAGCCGAGGTCGACGACCATGAGCTGAGCGTCCGGGCCGTGGCCGTGGACGCGGATCTCGGCATGGCGGCGAGATACCCCAGGATCGTCGATGCGCAGGTCGCACTCGCTGCCCCGGCCCAGCACGAGACCGGGTGCTATCACGGGGTGTTGAGTTCCGTTGATCATCAGGTATGCGGCGGCAGAACGCTCACTGCTTGCGCTCGGTGCGTACGACCTGCCCCGGTCTACCCCTGCTTTGACCGTGCTCCTCACGCGGAACTGGCCCGTTCCGAGATCCGGGTGCTCCTCGAAGGCCACGGCGACCGGGCCGGTGAACGCGAACCGCTGCAGTTCGGCGTGCTCACGAACGAGATCGACCAACTCGTGCGCGAGCGTCGTGGTGTACGGAGCGAGCCGGGCGTAGTCGTGGTTGCCAAGCTCGATGACGAAGTCGTTGGGAACGAGCGATCGTTCACGGGTGACGATCTGGGCGTTGTTGTCGAGCTCGCGCTGGAGCGCGGCCGCGATCTCGACGGGCTGGACCTCAGACCGGAACGCCTTGCTGAACACGCCGGTCAGCAGGCCTTCGAGTCGAGCCTCGAAGCGCCGTAGTACGCTCACGGCCGGCTCCTCTCCCGTCGCATGTACCATTGCCCGAGTAGTGGCGTTCCGTCCATGATGGTAACCGGGCGGTCTCGGTCACGGAGACCGCCGCGAGCAGGCACCTCGATGGTCCGGCGACCGGGCGAGTCGTGCTAGCCTAGTTCGGCTGCGACCACACCATTGTGGCGGGTTTATGCGCGAGTGGCGGAACAGGCAGACGCGCACGGTTCAGGTCCGTGTGCCCGCAAGGGCGTGGGGGTTCAACTCCCCCCTCGCGCACCAACTGGGTGGTTGACGAAGCTGCCAGGTTCGCGTTGACGAAACTGCCGTCAGACGAGTGAGCCGGCTGAGAGTCTGTCGCTGTAGGACGGTGGCGGCAGCTGCCAGACTCCCCACGCCAACCTGAGCACGATCGAGGACGTCACCGAGTGGATGCTGGCCCGTTGTTGCTGCGGTCGCTCGGCCGACCTCATGGGGCACGCCGGCGCCGGCGCAAACCTGCAGGAGCTGACGACATCGATCGCCAGCTTCCTGGCTCCGTTCCCGGACATGCGCTGTGAACCCAGGTACCTCGTGCAGGAGGACGACCTGGTGAGTGTCTGGCTGACCTACACGGCCACCCACCAAGGAGAGTTCGCCGGCGTGCCGGCCAGTGGGCGAGCGCTGAAGTTCGCCGGCTGGGACCTCATGCGGGTCGCCGACGACAAGATCGTGGAGATCACGCAGTACTGCGACCTGTTCACCGTGATGTCCCAGATCGGTGCGCTGCCCACGGCAGCACCGGCGTGACGCGACAGACCCGCACGTCTACCCAGCGGGCTTGCCGTTCGGCGTCAGGCTCACGAGAGGACCTTGCGCGTGAACGTTAGGTGGGTGACGCCGCTGGGTGACGACACCGCTTCCACGTCGTAGGCGTCCTCGAGGGCCTCAAGACCGTCCCAGATGCGGACGCCGCGGCCGAGCACGATAGGGACCTGAACGAGGTGCATGTGGTCGACGAGACCGGCGGCGAGGAAGCTGCGTACGACGGTGGGTCCGCCGCCGATCCGGACGTCCTGGCCATCGGCTGCTCCGCGAGCAGTCTCAAGCGCCTGAGCCGGAGTGGTGTCGAGGAAGTGGAACGTGGTCCCGCCCTCCATCTCAATCAAGGGCCGCGGGTGGTGAGTGAGCACGAAGGTCGGTGTGTGAAACGGGGGGTTCGGGCCCCACCAGCCCTTCCAGTCCGGGTCGTTCGCCCAGCCGGGCGGGCCGAACTTGTTGGCGCCCATGATCTCAGCGCCGATTCCGTAACTGTGGCGTTCAGCGAAGGCGTCGTCGACGCCGGCAGTTCCTCCCGCGTCCCAGAACCGAGTAGCGAACATCCATTCGTGTAGACGCTCGCCCGCATGGCCGAAGGGTGCATCGGCGGACTGCGGCTCGCCGGTGGCGAATCCGTCGAGGGAGATGGACAGGTTGTGGATCCGTGTGAGTGGCATCCGTGCGCTCCTCGGTTGCTGGCCGCGCTTTGCAGTCCGTTCTAGGAAGAACGACCAGGGTGACCGGAGATTCTCATCGGCTGGCAGCGGGGCAGGCGCGATAACGCCGGTATCAAGATGCTCGGCAACCCCAAGGTCGATGCTAGTTCTCGACACGTGATCTTCGGTCGCTCATCGGCACGAGTCATACTTGCTAGAGCGCCGGACGGAGCTAGGACGATGAGTGGGCACCGCCGCTGGCGCGACACTGACCATCTTGAGCGGGCGATCGAGACCGCGAGCGGTCCAGAGATCTTCGACGACGAGGTTCAGCGGCTGCGCGACCAGGCTCGCGGCTGGCGGCTGACCGAACTACGCAAGCGCCGCGGATTCAGCCAGGCTCAAGTTGCCCACCGGATGGGTATCTCCGTTTCCAGGGTGTCCCAGATTGAGAAGGGCGACGTGTCCACGCGTGACGTTCTCGGCCGGTACATTGCCGCCCTCGGCGGCACCTTCAACCTTGTGGCCGACTTCGGCGACGAACAACTCAAGGTCGGCTAGCCAGGCGCGCCTGGCGGCTTCGTAGCACGGCCTCGCTGTCCCTGCCGTCGTTAACCCACCTTGACCAGACGTGGCCGCGCTAGTCTTGGCGCCACGCCCCTGAGCAGCGCGAGCCGGCTCATCCGGGTCCTACTGCAAGCCATCTCAGAACGGACACAAGTGTCGGCATCTGACGCAGGGAGGGCGAGATGAGCACCTTCACGGAGACGATTGACATTCTGGAAGACGAGCTAACGAAGATCGAGAAGGTCTTTCGCGGACTGACCGAAGAGCAATGGCGACTACCGACGAAACTGAGTCCACTCGACCCGAGTGCACCACACTGGACGCTGTTCGAACTCGCGGGTCACTTCGACATCTCGATCGGACTGACTCGGATGCTGATCGCCGATCCACAAGATGGCCAGCCGGGTCGCGACCGGGTCAACTTCTTCATCTTCCCGCGCTCGGAAGTTGCTCCGGTGGTCTATGACTACGCGTATCAGATGGTGGCCGGAAAAACCCCCGCCGATATGCCTGACGTCCTTCACGAGACATTCGCCGGTACCGTTCGAGAGGCGCGCGCCACACCACCTGAAACGATCGGTCCCGGCTATTACGCACTCATGCGCCTCGACGAGTTCGTCGCAAGCCGCATCGTCGAGGCTGTGGTACACGGCATCGACCTCACCGACCCACTGGAACGTGAATGCATCGCCAGCACCAACGCGATCTACGTCAGCGCCAGAATCCTCGACGATCTCCTGGCTCGCACGACAGTTGTCGGGCGGCCTACCGACTTGGCAGACGACCTAGCGTGGATTCGAGCCGCGTCCGGTCGAGCCGAACATCCTGACCCACGCTTGCCGCTGATCGGATAGGAGTGCCACCTCGTCAGTAACCACGCACTCAATGAGGTGCCGCACGGACCCGGGAACGTCGAAAAATGGGAGTTCGAGCTCGGATGGGAGCCACTCGAGATGAGTTGGCTGCCGTCCTGGAGAAGGCAACGACCGGGTCGAAGAACTAAATTGAGCCGATCCTGGCTGGTGAGTGAACTCCGACGCGCCCGTTGCGGCTGTGAGTGTGAGGCGTCCGCGTGTTGGTGCTTTATGGGGAATCGGCAGCCAGTGCGGTGGCCAGGGTGTTGAGCCGACCGAAGGCGCGGGCTAAGCCCACGTGGTCGACGTAGTCGCGTGATTCGACGATGACGCCAGCGCGTACCCGTGTCACGAAGATGCATGGCACGGTGAAGGAACGACCGCTTACCGAGCCGTGGTAGCTGAACTCGAAGATCACAACCTCAGGATCCGCGGTTTCGTGGACGTGGCCCACGGGCTCGAACCGATCGACGCCTTGTGCTTGGGCTGGTCCATGCCTGCTTCTCCCGCTCGTTGAGGTTGCCAGCAATCAGGCGGCTGACCCCGGCGGCGACGGCGCGGACAACATCGGCCGGTGCGGACGGCGGCACGGAATCCTCCGACCAGCGGCTGCAGAATGCCCCCAGCGGGGGCGAGAGTCCGCGCATAGGCGAGAGCCAATGTGCCACAGTCTGGTCACCCCCAGTAGCGCCCGATCTGCCATGAGTGGGTTTCGTCTGACACGATTTCTGGATGGATCGCGCCCATTACGAGGAGATCGCCGGGCTGTTGCACGGGCTTCTCATCCGACTGGACGACCGGCTCCCTGACAAGGACGTGGCGCTGATCGCCGAGTTCATCGACGCGAACGAGCTTGGCCTCGCCCTCGAGCAAATGGCCGACGTGCTCAGCGAGGATGAGCAGCCGCTGACTGCGGACGAACGCGCCGACATGCTGGGACTCGTCGATCGAATGCGGATGGGCGATCGAGTACCTCGAGCCTTGGCGCTGTGCCCGGAGAAGCCGGAGAAGTAGGACAGTGAATGGGCCGGTCCTGGGTTTTCGAGGCCACCGGCGGCCACCACGAGCCTCCGCCGTACATTCCGGCGCACTGATTCACTCTTAGCTCTAGCCATGCGAGCGTTTTCATCGTATGTTTGCGCTAACATCTGGGGTTTGGCCTTCCGGCCAGGTACCGAGGCGATCCAAGGGAGGGGAAATGGCGAAAGGACAGCTACACCTGCCGGGAGCCATCCGGGCGGGTAGATCCAGGTCGCTGGCTACCAGGCGTGACCTGTTGCGGGTCATGGGGATGACCGCAGCCGCGGGCGCGCTCGCGGCCTGCACCGGGGACGATAGCGGAAACGGGGGCAACGGAAACGGAGAAGCGGCAGGCGCCGGAGACGCAGAAGCCGCGTCCACGGGGGGCGGCAACGTCGGCATCTTCCCGGAAACGCCGGAGTGGAACTTCGTCTTCGTGAACCACGTCACCACCAACCCGTTCTTTGTGCCGACGCAGTACGGCATCGAGGATGCGTCGGCGATGCTCGGAACCAGTTTTCAGTGGACCGGGTCGGAGACGTCAGAGATCTCGGAGATGGTGGACGCGTTCGAGGCGGCGCTCGCCGGGGGCGCGGACGGCATCGCCGTATCGCTCGTCGACCTGGAGGCGTTCAACGACCCGATCGAGCGAGCGCTCTCGGAGGGGATTCCCGTCCTGTCGTACAACGCCGACGCACCCAACCAGCGGCTCTGCTACGTCGGCCAGGACCTGTACGGCTCGGGCTACGAGATGGGCAATCGCATCGTTGAGCTTGTCGGCGACGGCAAGGTGGCGCTGTTCATCGCCACCCCGGGCCAGTTGAACATCCAGCCGCGCATCGATGGCGCGCTGGACGCCATTGCCGATTCGGGCGCCGACATCGAGGCGATCGACATCGCTTCCGGAGCGGAGTTGCCCGACGAGGTCAACGCGGTGGAGTCGTGGTACCTCGGCAACCAGGACGCGACCGGCATGTTCGCCGTCGACGCCGGGTCCACCCAGGCCGTCGGCCAGATCGTGGAGCAGCACAACGCCCGCGACAACAAGGTTCGGGGCGCCGGGGGGTACGACCTGCTGGAGGAGACGGTCCGGCTGGTGGCGGACGGCGTGCTCGACTTCACCATCGACCAGCAGGCCTACCTGCAGGGATTCCTCCCGGTCGTCTACCTCTACCTGTACAAGCTCTCCGGCGGGGTCGCAACGCCGCCGGAGACCAACACGGGTTTGGTATTCCTCAATCAGGATTCCGCCACGTTGTTCCAGGAGACCGACAGCAGGTTCGAGGGCGACTCGGACGAGCAGAAGATCGTCGAGCCGGTCAACTAGAGCAGTAGTGGGCCAGGCATGGTGACGACGAAAGAACGCGACAGCGCCCGGGCGGCAGCATCCGCCCGGGCGCTGGGCCCGCGCGTGGTGGATGTGATCTTTCGGCGCCGGGAGGCGTCGATCCTGCTGGTGACGTTGGCGCTGGTCGTCTACTTCGCCTCGGTGAACTCGTCCTTCTTCACCGTCTCCAACATGCGAGTCGTCTCGCACTTCACCTATCCCATCGCCATCATCGCCATCGGCGAAGTGATGCTGCTGGTCTGCGGGCAACTCGACCTGTCGGCCGGCCACGTCTTCGCGCTCGCGCCGTTCGTGGTGTTGTTCCTCGTCGAGGCCGGCGTGCCGGTGACCATCGGGGTGGTCGTGGGTGTGGTGGCGGCCAGCGGCGTGGGTCTCGTCAACGGGTTGATCACGGTCCGACTCGGGGTGCACCCGTTCATCACAACGCTCGGCATGGCGTTCATCCTGCAGGGCAGCACGCTGATCATCGCCAACGGCAGGCCGCAGACACCGCCGGCACTCGGAAGCGTCGAATCCGAGATCTTCGGCAGGTTCCCGTTCGTGGGCATCATGTGGACAGTCGGCATAACCGCGGTGATGTACGTGGTGCTCACCAACACGCGGTGGGGCATCTACACATTTGCCACCGGGGGCAACCCGCTCGGTGCCCGGGAGGCGGGCGTGCCGACCGACCGCATCAAGATCGGCAACTTCATGATCTGCTCGGCGCTCGCCGGCTTCGCCGGAATCTTGGAGGGATACCGCATCAGTTCATTCGATCCGCTGTCCGGCGGTTTCAACACCATGTTCTTCGGGATCGCGGCCGCGGTAATCGGCGGCACGGCGCTCGCCGGCGGCTCCGGCACGATCATCGGCGGCTTCCTCGGGGCGCTGTTCATCGGGGTCCTACGTGACGGCTTCACCATCGAGGGAATCAGCGCCTTCCAGCTGTTCATCTACCTCGGAGTCGCGATCATTCTCTCGATGATCTTGAACGTATGGCTGTCCCGGCGACGAAGAGGGGCCCTGTTGTCATGAGCACTGTGGGACCAACGCTGAGCGCTGCCGTGGAGTCGGCCGAGGGGTACGCGATTCGCACCGAGAACATCGCCAAGAGGTTTGAGGCGGTTGTGGCGCTCGAGGACGTGTCCGTCGAGTTGCGGCGTGGGGAGGTCCTAGGTCTGATCGGCGACAACGGCGCCGGCAAGTCGACGCTGATCAAGATTCTTACTGGGTTCCACCGGCCTGACGGCGGCCGCATCTTCATCAACGACGTGGAGGTCACGCCGCGGTCACCGTCGCACGCGCGCCAACTCGGGATCGAGACCGTGTACCAGGATCTCGCCCTGGTCAACGAGCTTCCGGTCTACATGAACATGTTCCTCAACAAGGAGCTGCGACGCGGTCCGCTGCCGTTGCTGAACAAGCGGAAGATGAGGCAGCTGGCACGGGCGCATCTTGATGACATGGGGGTGCAGTTGGCCTCGGTCGGGACTGAGGTCACCTTCCTGTCTGGAGGTCAGCGGCAGGCTATTGCCGTCGCGCGGGCCGTCTACTCCGAGGCGAGCATTCTCTTGCTGGACGAGCCGCTGGCGGCGATGGGGGCGAAGGAGAGCGCGATCATCCTCAACGTGATCCGGGAGCTCAAGCGCAGGGGCGACGTGTCGATGATTCTTATCGCCCACAACTACGCACAGATCGTCGACGTGTGCGATCGCGTGTGCCTGCTGCAGCACGGCCGGATCACCTACAACAAGATGGTCGACGAGACCTCTGTGCAGGAGCTGACCGAACTGGTGGCCGCAGACTACCGACTGAACGGCACGAACGGTGACGCCTCCGGCAGCTAGCGCCTCCCTGCGCGGCGCTTTCCGGTCAAGGGGGCGGGATAGTGTATTCATATGACTATTGGGCGCCGTCGTGGCGGAGCATAGGTTCCAGGGGCGGGGCTTACACGGACGCGTCGTCCAGGAACTCGGCAGGCGTATCGTTGGCGGAGCGATCGCGCCGGGCGAGGCCTTACCTACCGAAGACGAACTTGGCACAGAGCTCGGCGTGAGCCGGTCGGTCTTGAGGGAAGCGGTCAAGGTGCTGGCCGGCAAGGGTTTGGTGGAGGTCCGGCCCAAGACCGGCACGCGCGTGCGGCCACGACGCAGCTGGCATCTGCTCGACCCGGAGGTAGTTCGCTGGCAGTTCGAAGGGCTGCCCGCGGACGATGATCTCGTTGAGCTATTCGAGGTGAGGGCGGTTGTAGAGCCCTCGGCCGCCCGCCTGGCCGCGCGACGGCGCACCGATGCCGACCTTGCCGACATCGAGGCGCACTGCAAGCGGATGGAGTCCGCTGTGGCCGAACCGATCGCCTTCCGGACTGCTGAGCTCGACTTCCACAGCGCCGTGGTGGACGCCTCGCACAACACCATGCTGTCGCACATGGGTGCGGTCATCAGGGTTGCGCTGAGCTCGGCTCCCTCGACCGGCGAGGCGACTGAAGGGCATGGGACAGCAGGGCATCGAGCCGTGCTCGACGCCATCGACCGTCACGACCAGGAGGCCGCAGAAAAAGCGATGCGCAAACTCATCGACTACCAAAGTCCGCTGAGCACCACGGAGGGACGATGACCGATCCAGTTCGCTGGGGTGTGGTCGGCAGCGCGGCCATCGCTCGCAAAAAGGTCATACCGGCCATGCAGCGAGCCGCGAACTGTGATGTCCTCGCCATCGCGTCCCGTGACGAGGTCCGCGCGGTTGAGGCGGCCGGGTCGCTCGGCATCGCCAGATCGTACGGCTCATACGACGCCCTTCTCGGTGACGACGACATCGAGGCTGTGTACATACCCTTGCCCAACTCCATGCATGCTGAGTGGACGCTGAAGGCCGCGGCGGCCGGCAAGCACGTGCTGTGCGAAAAACCGCTGGCGATGAGCGAAGCCGAAGCGATTGCCATGGTAGAAGGCTGTCGCAGCGCGGGCGTCATGCTGATGGAGGCGTTCATGTACCGGCTCCACCCCATGTGGGTAACCGCTCGCGAGCTGGTGACGCAGGGCCGGATCGGCCAGTTGCTGGCCGTTCAGGCGTTCTTCTCATACACGAATACCGACCCGGCAAACATTCGCAACATCGCCGAGCTCGGCGGTGGCGCGTTGATGGACATCGGTTGCTATCCGATCAACGTCGCCCGGATGATGTTCGGAAGCGAGCCGACGGACGTGCACAGCGCTATCCGTCGTGACCCGCGGTTCGGCACCGACGTGCTCACCTCGGCGGTACTGGACTTCGACGGTCGCCACGCGACACTCACCTGCTCCACTCAGCTGCAGGACGAGCAGCGTGTCCACCTCGTCGGAACCGAGGGCAGGATTCTGGTCGAGATACCGTTCAACATCCCAACCGACCGTCCGACCCGGGTTCTGATATCGACCGGCGGTGACGCAGGCGCCGTCCCACCCGTAGCGCCGAGCACCGAGGAGATCGAGATACCTGCCGCCGACCAGTACCAGGTTCAGGCTGAGCAGTTCGCGGCCGCGGTCCGCGACGGGACACAGCCGCCTATCCCGGCCGAGGACGCGATCGCGAACATGGCGGTAATAGAACGGATCTTCGCTGCTGCACGCCGGCAATAGTCAGCGCAGGCCCAGGACGAGGTCTGTGATCAGCTGATCCAGCCGCTCGTGGTGGTATCTGCCTTCGGCCAGCAAGTCCTGGTCGAACGTCTGGCTGGCCAGTGTCTCGACATACTCCCTGCTGTAGGGTCCGACAGTTGGTTCGGCCAGCTCGAGAGCTCCCGCGTCCGCCAATGCTTGCTGGATGTCGGGATCGTCGGCGAACCGCTGTACCTTCGCGGCAAGCGCCAGATACCTTCGCATGTAGCCGGCTGCGAGGTCCCAGATGTGGGATGTGTACTCGCCCCCGCGCGGGCGGATACCGAAGTGCCGCGGGCCGGTGTAGTCCGACTCCTCGAGCGTCTTCACGAGAAGGAACGCGTCCATCAGCCCAACGGAGCCGAACCCCTGGTCGAGGTCGAGTTGCGCGGCGCCGAGATCGATATGAGCGAGCTTGCCTGACCAGATGGCGTGGGCGACACCGCGGTAGGTGCTCAGCCCGTTCCCAGATTCCGGGACCGCCCTCGGGCTCAGCCCGACCATCTCCGGATGGTCCAGCGTCTCGATGAATGCCAGAGCATGGCCGATCGTCGGGAGCACTGTGTTGCCGCGCAGTTCTCCGGCGCCAGGCACAAGTGCGAGAGTCACCGGGTAGCCCTGGTCGCGTACGTAGGCACACAAGAAGTTGATCGCCTCGCGGTACCGGTCGAGTATGTCGGTAGGCGCTCTGGCGACCGTTGCCGCCGAACCCTCGTGTGCGCCGCTGAACGTATGGATCGCTGCGCCGAGCTCCATGCCCATGTCCAGGGCACGCAAGGCCTTTTGAATTGCGCATCTGCGCACGTCTCCGTCGGCCGAGGTAAAGGCGCCGCCGGCGAACACGGGATGCCGCGAAAGGTCGGTGGCGACCATTGATACCACCACGCCGGTGTTATCCAGCGCCGCCGCGAACTTGCCGAGAAGACTGTCGCGCTCCTGCGGCGTTGCGCCCGGCGGGACGAGCTCGTCGTCGTAGATGGCGACGCCCCAGGCGCCGATCTCGACCAGCCCGTGGACGAAGTCCCATGGCTCGATCGGCAGCCGGGGCTCGCTAGCCGGGCCCGGCCCCGGGTATGTACTGGTCGGTAGTCCGAAAGTGAAACGGTGTTGGGGGGAGGGTTGAAGGTCAGGCATTGGGTGCTCCTCGCCCGTTCGTCCAGGTTTGTTGATCCGCCCGGCTCGGGTCCGTCAGGACGTGCGACAACGCCAACTCGGCGGCGCCGAGCAGCGGGGCGTTCGCACCGAGCGCCGCGGCACGGATCGTTGCCAGCTGGCCGGGAGCCTCCAGGACCCGGTCTTGTATCGCTGCACGCATGGCCTCTTCGAGGTACGGGAACAGCCGGTAGAACAGTCCGCCAACGACGACGACCTCGGGATTGAGCAGGTTGATGAGGTCGGCGATGCCGAGGCCGAGCCAGCGCCCGACGGTTGTGATCGCGCTTCGCGACCGTTCGTCCCCCTCCGCCGCACGGGCAAGCACGAGGTCGACGGCTGCCCGGCCCGTGGGTTCGGTCAGTCCGGCATGGCGGCATAGCGCGCCCTCGCTCGCCTCGGTTTCCCAGCATCCGGTGCTGCCGCACCCGCAGGGTAGGCCGTCCGGGTTGACCAGCATGTGGCCCGCCTCGCCCGCGTAGCCCGCAACGCCGAGCAGGGGCTGACCCCCGATGATGACACCGGCGCCCAGCCCGACCTCGCCGGAGATGAAGACGAGGTTGGCGATACCGGCTCCCACGCCTCGCCGCTGCTCTCCCAGCGCGCCCAGGTCGGCCTCGTTGGCCACACTCACTGGTGTCGTTGTATCGAAGACATCGGCCAGCAGCTCACCGAGAGCGACACCGCGCCAGCCGAGGTTGGGTGCGATGTGGACGAAACCGTCCGACCGCCTGGTCACACCCACGACCGCCGCTCCGACGCCGACGAAGCTGTGGTGATCGGGCAGCGACGCGAGCAACGGCTGCGCGAGGGTCCACGCATCTTCGACTGTCGCCTCCGGAGAGAACCGCCCGCGCGGCCGGTCGATGCGCACCTCGTTGAAGATGTGGCCACCCAGGCCGACAGTCGCCACGGCCAGCGAGTCGACCGCTAGGTCGAGCGCGAGGACAACAGCCCCCTGTGGCCGCACCCTGACCACCGGTGACGGCCGGCCAGGCCCAGGCCCGCGCGATGCCTGCTCCTCCTGGACGACACCGGCGGCAAGCATCTCCTCGATCAGGTCGGCGATTGTCGACCGGTTGAGTCCGGTGAGGCTGGTCAGTTCGGACCGGCTCGCAGGGCCGTTGATGTGCAGGTGTGTCAGGACGGTGCTCTGGTTGTGGCGTCGCAGCTCTTCGGCTGCGACGCCGCGGGATG
>CAZMXH010000013.1:0-7276 GCA_964570165.1 uncultured Actinomycetes bacterium | reverse complement strand
GGGCGGTTTTTGGGCGGGGGGTCCCGCCGGGGGCCGTGTTGGGGGCGCCGCCGCCGGGGGGCGGCCCCGCCGCGGGATGCGTGCCGCGCGTAGTCCCTGGGAAGCACCGCCACCATTAGCCACCATTTGTTGGATAGCCCACTATATTGAAGAAGCGATGCGCTGAGAACCTCATGCCGGCTTCGTATTCATGCTCTGACATGCACGCACGTATTCGTTGGGCAGCCCGCAATGGCCAGTTCCGGCTGCTGCGCTTAGCCCTCCGTCCCCGCTGCATCTAGCAGCGCCCGCTGCTCCGGAGTCAGCACGAGATCGGCCGCCGCCACCGCCTCGTCGACCTGTGCGACCGTGCTCACCCCAACCAGCGGGATCACGACCGGGTCGTGATCGATCAGCCACGACAGGACGACCTGGTTACGGCTGGCGCCTGTCTCCGCGGCGACCTTGTCCAGCGCCGCGAGCCGCGCGGGGGTGCCAGGGTGGTCGTACGCGGTGGGGAGCGGCCGGTCCACGCGCGTGTACGCGCCGTACAACAAGGACGTGTACGCCACCAGGGCCGTCGGACGGCCGGCAGCGTTCTCCTCCCGGACGAAGTCCAAGTGGTCCGGGGTGGCATGAAAGTGCCCAAGCTCCGGAAGCGGGACGTCGAAGCGCGGCTGCAGGTAGCTGTACCGGTGCTGCAGCACGGTGTGCCGCGGCCAGCCGTTCGCGGCGCTTGCTGCCCGGGCCCGCTCAAGCCGCCAGGCGTGGTGGTTGCTGGCGCCGATCTGACCCACGAGGCCGCCCGACACGAGTTCGGCCAGCGCCCCGAGGGTCTCCTCGAGCTCGACCGTCCGGTCTTCGACGTGGGCGTAGTAGAGGTCGATCCGCGATCTGCCCAGGCGTCCGAGGCTGCCGGCCACGGCCGTGCGGACGGCGGCCGCCGACAGCCCCTCCCAGTGCTCCACGCCGCCACCCGGCACGGTCGGCCGGGCGCCGAACTTGGTCGCGATCACCAGTTCGTCGTCGTCGGCAAGCCCGCGCGCCGCCCGCCAACGCCCGATCAGCGCCTCGCTGTCGTCCGGCGAGCAGCCTGGTTCCCAGAACATGTAGTTGTTGGACGTGTCGATGAACGTCCCGCCCGCCTCCACGAAGCGGTCCAGGATCGCGAACGAGGTGTCCTCGTCCACCGTGCCGCCGAGCTTCATCGCGCCCAGGGCGATGGCGCTGACCCGGCGCGCCTCTTGTTCGGCCCCGATCGTCCGGTATCTCATTCGGTCTCCTTAGCGAGGACGCCCTCGTAGTAGGCGATCTTGTGCTGGATGGCTTCTTGACGGGACCGCAACTCGGCGATTCGCTCGGTGAGCGCCGCGTCGTGCGTCCGGAGGATGTCGAGCCGGGCCGGGATCGTGTGGTCGCCGTCGCGCACCAGTTCCGCGAACTCGCGCAGCCGGGAGATCGGCATGTCGGTGTCGCGAAGGCAGCGCACCAGGTCGAGCAGCTCGACGTCGGACGGCCGATAGCGGCGATGCCCGGACGGCGCTCGCTCGACCTCGGTCAGCAACCCTTCCCGCTCGTAGTAGCGCAAGGTGTCGAGGGTGAGTCCGAACCGCTCGGCCACCTCGCCTGGGGTGTACTGGAGATCGGTGGAGTCCATGGCAACGAGCTTGATACCTGGAGTGCACTCAAGGTCAAGCGTTCCGGCGAAATGCGGCGCAGCGTGGAGCCGATGGCGAGATCAGAGACCGCCATCTGACGAACCGCCCGACCGGTTTGCCTTCGGCGTGGTGGCGGGTGACGTCCGCGCAGGTGCGTTGGCAGCAGTGCATTCGGGTGGTGGCTTCGCCCGGCCTGTCCGGCGACCGACCGTCATTGCACACCGGAATGCGCCCGTGATGACCATGATCAGGACGGTGATGAGGGGAACAAGAATCAGGGCGGTAGGCGATCGCATCGCATCGGGCGCCAGCACGAGGACTACGGCCAGCGCGATCATCAGGGCTCCCGACACCAGCTTCAGCACCCGGCCGTGCCATTCTTGAAGTTTGGTAACTCGCGTCGTCATGACCACGGCGATCACGATGATCAGCTCATCGAGGAGGTAGAACCCCAGGTACAGGCCGAGTAGCCACGCGGTGGCCTGCGATCCGACCTCCGCCGCGGAGACGAGGTTGGCCCAGAGCACGGGAAACCCTGCCGTGAACGGCAGTTCAAGCACGGCGACGCCGGCGGCCAGTCCGACCGTGGCGATCACGACCACCAGCGGTGCTCTATCAGCAAATGCGACTCCACGCATCCGCCTGATGAGCGCAGATTTGCCGCTTTCGGGGATGGACCGTGACGGCCCAGCGCGGAACCACACGTAGTCCTTCACGTTGATCAGTCCGGCCCATGAGCGCCACCGCGGCAACGGCGATGCGCACCCCGTCCAGATGGGAGACGAGGCTCAGCGCACCGTATGCCGGCGAACTGCCTGGTGAAATCAACGCTCCGATCTCGACGGAGACGCCTGGCGTAGGCCCGACGATCTCGGCCGCTTCGTGCTGCCCCTCACACTCTTCAGGGCTACATCGTCGTATCACTGAGCGAACACGCCGGCATCGCACATTGGAGGTACTGATGACCACTGCGTCCACGGCCGACTCGGGCCGGATCCGCACCGCAGCCCGAAGCCGCTCGCTGCTCCGGGGAGCGGCTGCCGGAGCGGCTGTCGCGACCTTCGTGAACGCTGCGCTGTGGGTCGGCGGGCGTGCAGCGGACGTGTCCTTCTCGGTGAGTCCGCCCGTGGGTGACGCCATGAACGAGGTCGGCATCGTGCTGGTGGTCGTCACCACGCTGCTCATGTTCGCCGCCGGCTCGGGCCTGCTCGCGCTGGCCGTTCGGCGTTCCCGCCAGTGGGTTCGTACCGTCCTGGTCGCTGCCGCTGTGTTCGCTGTGGCCTCGGCAGGCGGTCCCCTTACGACCGCCGATGACACCGCGACGGCCGTGCTGCTCGCGGCGATGCACCTGGCGACAGGCGCCGTGTTCCTGGTGACCGCCTCGCGGGTGACCAGCGGAGCCCGTTGACCGAGGTGCGGTCGGCCAGGCCTGACCCCGCCGCCCAGATCACGTCGAGTTGTGTGACGCGCAGCATGGGCGGACGGCCGCTAGGCTCTGGCGATGCGCTTCACATTGGTGGTCGCCGCCGCCATCGTCGATGACCTCGACCGGCCGCGGCTGCTGATGGCGGCGCGCCGCAGCGCCCCGCCGGAGATGGCGGGCCTTTGGGAGTTCCCGGGCGGGAAGGTGGAGCCGGGCGAGGATCCCGTACGAGCGCTGCACCGGGAACTGGGCGAAGAGCTCGGGGTCTCTGTGGAACTCGGCGCCGAGGTAAGTCCGGACGGCGAGGGCGGCTCCTGGCCGCTGACGCCGACGACGCGGATGCGGCTGTGGCTGGCCCAAATCGTCCGCGGGGATCCGGCTCCGCTGGAGGACCACGACGAGCTGAGGTGGCTGCCGGCGGGCCGCTGGCGCTCGGTGCCGTGGCTCCCGGCGGACGTAGCTGTCGTTCACCGGCTCGAACGCCTTATCCAGCCGGTCGGCCCGCCCGCTTAGGCTTTGGTTCGATCACGTTCGGCAGGGTCACCCTCGCTGCAACAGGCGTGCAGACCCGCCGCGGCAGGGCTGCAGCTGCCGAACGTGATCGAACCCACCGAGCAGCTAACCTGCACATGAGTGGACGCGGTACGTCGCATGCGAGGGGAAGGCGGTGGCGCGGTGTCGGCCTGCTGCGGTGCGTCGGCTGGTCGTGACCCGGAGCATGCGGCCGCGGACGTGGAACTGCCGTTCCGCCCGCCGTCCAGGGAACCGCGGGAGATCGTGCGCGGAACCGTGCGCGTCCCCGGCGGCGAGTTCCGGATGGGGGGCAGCGATCCCGAGGCGTTCCCCGACGACGGCGAGGGGCCGGTTCGCACCGTGACGCTGTCGCCCTACCGCATCGATGAGACGGCGGTGACCAACCGCCAGTTCGGCGCATTCGTCAAGGACACCGGGTATGTCACCGACGCCGAGCGCTTCGGCTGGTCGTTCGTGTTCCACCTGTTCGTGGGGGCCGAGCAGCGGCCCTTTGTTCGCGACGCGACCGTGCCGGATGCGCCGTGGTGGCTGGCCGTCAGCGGCGCCACCTGGTCCAGTCCGGAGGGTCCGGGCTCGGATGTCCGAGCCCGGCCGCACCATCCAGTGGTCCATGTCTCGTGGCGGGACGCCGCAGCGTACGCCGCGTGGGCGGGCAAGCGGCTGCCCACCGAAGCGGAGTGGGAGAAGGCCGCCCGCGGTGAGCTGGATCAGGCCAGGTACGCCTGGGGCGATGCCCTGGTCCCCAAGCGCCGCTGGCGGTGCAACATCTGGCAGGGCAGGTTCCCGGACGTCAACACCGGCGAGGACGGGCACGTGGGCACCGCGCCGGTGAAGTCGTACCCGCCCAACGGCCTCGGCCTCTACGAGGTGGCCGGCAACGTCTGGGAGTGGACGGCCGACTGGTGGAGCACGACCTGGCACGCCGACGATCGCCCTGAGACGAGGCGCGATCCCACCGGCCCGCCGGCAGGCGAATCCAAGGTCATCCGCGGCGGCAGCTACCTGTGTCACGCGTCGTACTGCAACCGGTACCGGGTGGCGGCCCGCACCCACAACACGCCGGACAGCTCAACGGGGAACATGGGGTTCCGCTGCGTCGCCGACGTCGCGGGTTGAGACTCATCGGGAAGCTGAGCCGCCGCGCTGGGTTCGATCACGTTCGGCAGAGTCGCCCTCGCCGCAACAGGGGTGCAGACCCGCCGCGGCAGGGCTGCAGCTGCCGAACGTGATCGAACCCAGCGCGGCGGAAATCCGATGGCTGCGGCAGCGTGCCCTGCGATAGACATGGGGAGTGAGCGACGACCTGGAGCTACGCACCTCCACCGCCGACGAGTTTCCTGAGCTCGCAGCGCTTTTTGCCGGCGCATTCCTGCGCGACATGGACGACGAGCCGCTGGCGGTAGAAGAGCTGGTCCATGAGCCGGAGCGGACCCATGTCGTGACCGACGGAGGGCGGCTGGTGGCGACCGGCGGAGTGTTCACGCGCGAGATGACCGTGCCGGGCGCGGTGGTCCCCGTCGCGCACGTGACGCGCGTGGCGGTCGCCGCGACGCACCGGCGGCGAGGGCTGCTGACCAAGGTCATGAATGCGCAGCTGGCCGAGGTATCCCGGCTCGGCACCGAGCCGGTGGCTGCACTGTGGGCCAGCGAGGGAGCGATCTACGGCCGTTTCGGGTACGGCGCGGCGGCGTGGTACTCCAGCTACACCATTCCGACCAGGCAGACCACGGTTTCCGGCGAAGCCCCCGCGGGCCGGCTCCGCCAGATTCGCCCCCGCGACGCCGTAGAAGAGTTGGCCGATGTCTACGAGCGGGTAAGGGTGGACGTGCCAGGGCTGTCCAGCCGCCCCGGTCGTTGGTGGGAGCATCTGACCGCTGATCCGAAGGAATCGCGGCGCGGGCGTTCGGCCCAGCAGGCGGTGCTGTACGAGGACGGCGGCGCGGTCCAGGGTTACGGGATCTGGCGGGTGAAGGGCTCCTGGAGCGATACCGGACCGGATGGCGAGGTCGATGTCAGCGAGGTGGTCGCCGCGACGACCGACGCGTACAGGGCGATCTGGCGGTTCCTGCTGTCGATCGATCTGACCCGGACGGTGAAGTACAGGGGAGCCGCAGTGGACGAGCCGTTGCCGCATCTGCTGACCGACCCGCAGGGGATGCGAATAACGCTCTCCCCGAGCGTGTGGGCCCGGATCGTGGACCTGCCCGGAGCGCTCTCCGTACGGAGGTACGCCGCGCCGCTCGACGCCGTACTGGAGGTGTCGGACCCGCTGCTTCCGGGCAACGCCGGACGCTGGCGGGTGGTGGGCGACCGGTCGTCGGCGAAGTGCGAGCGGACGGACGCCGCGCCCGATCTCAGCCTCGGCATCGGCGAGCTCGGCGCCGCTTACCTCGGCGGGACGTCGCTGGCGTCGCTCGCCGCGGCGGGCCGGGTGACCGAGCATCGTCCGGGCGCCCTCGCCGAGGCCTCGACCGCGTTCGGCTGGCACCGAGCTCCCACGACGTTCGAGATCTTCTGACGCCCGCCTACGGCAGCGCGGCGAGGTCGGCGAGCAACTCCAGCCGCTCCCCTGCGGTGAGCGCCTCGTAGGGCGCGGCTGCGCGCTCGTTCGTGGCTGCCTCGACCGCGTCGCGTTCCGGGCCCGGAGGCATCGCCACGATCTGCTGCGCGGTGAGCCCGGCGGCCTGCCAGGCGGCGGCATACGCGTCGGCACGGTGATACCGGAGTGCCGACAGCCGGTTGAGCAGCAGGACGCTCGCCGTCGCGTCCGGCGGCTCGTGCGGGGGAGCCTGAACCGCCCACGCGGGCCCGCCGGTCGCCTGCGCCGCCTCGAGGATGCGGCCCAAGGCGTCGTTCAGCCGATCCACTCGTCCCTCGTGCTCGCCCTCCCACAGTTCGGCGAGCACGTCGGCGTGCAGCGCGTAGAGGTCGGCGAGGAACTTGTGCCCGCGATCGGTGGCGAGGATGCCGCCGTCGTCCATCACCTCCAGCATTCCGTGGTCGGCGCTGCGGCGGACGGTCTCGCGGACGCGTTCAGGGTTGTCGTACCGGTAGTTGGCAAGGAGCCCGCTGGCACTGATCGTCCGCCCGGCGGCGAGCGGGTTGCGCAGGTCGACGAGGAATCCGATGGCGCGCGGCCCGCCGTACGCCATGACCAGGTCATGGCCCCCCGCGTCCCGGGAAGCCCGGATACCGCTGTGGAAGACCCGGTCGACGGCGGGCGTGACGGCTGCGGCGAAAGCGACGGGAGAAAGATCGACTTCGTCGGACACCGGCTGATGTTAGCCCCGCCGGCGACGATCGAGGAAGCGCCCGAAGCGATCGATCGCGTCCTGCAGGTCGTCGATGTGCGGCAGCGTGACGATCCGCAGGTGGTCGGGGTTCGGCCAGTTGAACCCGGTGCCCTGCACGAGCAGCAGGTGCTCCTCAAGCAGCAGGTCGAGGACGAACGTCTCGGCGTCGTCGATCGGGTACACCGCGGGGTCGAGGCGCGGGAACAGGTAGAGCGCCCCTCGCGGCCGCACACAGCTCACTCCGGGGAGGTCGCTGATCAGCTTGTACGCCAGATCGCGCTGCTCCCGGAGCCGCCCGCCGGGCAGCACGAGTTCGTTGATGCTCTGCGGCCCGCCCAGCGCGGTCTGGATCGCGTGCTGCGCCGGGACGTTCGCGCACAGCCGCATGT
>CAZMXH010000012.1:8584-22463 GCA_964570165.1 uncultured Actinomycetes bacterium | reverse complement strand
GCTGAGCGGGTCGCCAGCGGTCGAGAGTGCGGTGTTCAACGAATCCATCGAGCCGTTCGATGACAAGCGATTCCGGCAGGCAATCGCGCTGATCATCGACCGGGAGCGCAACGCTACCGTGTCGCTGGGCGATGCTGCGAAACCGATCGAGTACATGGTCGGGTTCAGCGACAACTACGTCGACGAGTGGCTCTCCGACGACGTCGTTTCGTCACTCAACCGCTACGAGCGTGACTTGGATGCCGCGGCCGAACTCTTGGAGGCAGTCGGCTTGTCGAAGGTTGGTGACACGTGGACGTTCCAGGGCGAACCGTTCGGATTCGAGATCACCGCACCCTCCGACTTCCCGGACTTCCTGGCCTCAGGCAGAGACGTGAGCGAACAACTCAACGAGTTCGGCTTCGACACGCACGTGCGCGGTATCCCCGCTGCGAACCGGCCGGACACAATCCTGCAGGCACGGTATGAGGTCATGCTCGACTTCAGCATGGTCTCCACACCGTCGCACCCCGCGACAAGCCTCGACTGGAACATGGCCGAGGGCTTCTTTGGCACCAACAATCCGGAAGCAGAAGGGTCCAAGGGTCTCAACTGGCCGTGGCAACAGGAAGCACCAGACGGTACCGAGGTCTACATTCCTGACCTGCTCGACGAGGCAGTAGCAGGACTTGACACCGAGCCGCAGAAGGAAGCCGTCGAAACACTGGCACAGATCTTCAACGACCAACTGCCGGTTGTGCCGATCTTCGAGCGGTACACGACCGACCCGATCGCGCACGGCCCGCGCGTGACCGGCTGGCTGCCGCTGGACCACCCGGTCTACGAAAACAACCAGGGCAGCGACCCGCCCGTCGCCGTCCAGTTCTTGGCCGGTGTGCTCAAGAAGGCCGATAGCGGAGACGGATCGTTCCGCACCAGCGCCCCGTACGCGCAGCCACCGAACTATTCATTGAACTATTACGCCGGCAACAGCATGTACTTCACGATGACGTCCCCGTCGTACGACATCACGTTGCCGCCGCTGTTCTGGTACGCCGAAGCGATCGACGCCTACATCCCAGCCGTCGCCGAGTCGTACTCCCTAGCCGAGGTCGGCTGATCTCGTACGCCCAATCCGGTAGGAGGTTGGGGGCGTAGTTGCGCCCCCAACCTCCAATACGACAAACGGTGGCACCTTGCGCGAAGAGACACCAGGAACGACCCTAGGCACAGAGGATCGCTCGACTGCGACGCGGGACATCGACCGCATCTCCGTCGAAGACGGGCTTGCCCTGCTCGCCCACCAGTTCCGCCATGCGTTCGATGCGTTCCAGAACGCCGCACCAGAACTCGCCCCGCTCGTTAAAGCGGTTATTGACTGCGTCCGGCGTGGCGGCCACATCCACCTTTTCGGAGCCGGAACATCCGGACGGATCGCAACCCTCGACGCCGCGGAGATACCCCCAACGTTCGGCATTTCACCCACAGTGTTCCAGCCCCACATTGCCGGTGGTGAGACCGCGCTGACAGCCGCAGTAGATAGTGCCGAGGACGATACAGGCGCCGGAGCAGAGGACGGTGGCTTGCTACAGCCCGGGGACGTGGCGATCGGCCTCACAGCAAGCGGACGCACGCCGTACGTCCTAGCTGCGCTTGACGCAGCCCGCAGCCGGGGTGCCTACACCGCACTCATCGAAAACAATGGCACCCAACTGCCGCAGGTCGACTGCCACATCACACTTCGCACCGGGCCCGAACCCATCGCAGGATCCACCCGGCTCAACGCCGCCACGGCACAGAAACTTGCGCTGAACGCAATCTCCACGCTGGCCATGATCCACCTTGGGAAGACCTACTCCAACCTCATGATCTGCCTACGTCCGACCAACACCAAGTTGCGTGCCAGGTTGACCCGAATACTGCGTGATATCACTGGCGCATCACAGGCCGAAGTCGACTCAGCGCTCGCCGCCGCGGACAATCATGGTGAGCTCGCTCTCGCCATCCTCACGCTGCCCTGGGAAGTTGACCAGGCACGTAGTGCCCTCGAACAAGGCACGCCGTTGCGAGCAATCGTCGACGGAGGCACTGAGGGCGACCTGCCGAGCTAGCAGCCACCTCGCGGCCAGGGCGCTCGTTTCGAGCCCACTGCCCGGCGGCATAAGTCATGAACGGCGCGTTGTTATCTTGCACGACGATCTAGGTTGATGTAGTTTACTTACTAAGCTCGAGCTGCCAAGATCGGCACACCGGTTGGCCTCACGTGGTTGACAGGGACGTCATCTAGCTAGGGTCGACGAATTCGTGAGCACGATCTACCGACTCGCTTGTCCCCCCACAATGAGGAGGCAACATGAGTATTCGCAAGAAAGTCGGTCGGTTCGGGACACTCATCGCAGCAACGCTCCTCGCCATTAGCACCCTGACTTTACCCGCGTCGACCCCGCCGGCCTATGCCGACGATCCATGCTCCCCCTCCTGGGAGAATGCGGTTCCCGAATGGTGGGGCCTGTACGACGACCGCGGTGTGACCTTGTGTGACGGGGGTGAGTTTGGGTTCACGCACGCGTTGCTGCAAATGGTGGACCTTGGTGATGGTGCCAAACTCCGCCTGGTATCGGACGCGAGCGATCCTCTCGACCCGCCAGCAGCCGACAATCAATACGACAAACGACGCGCTGACGACTGGTACGACTGGATCAAGGCGGGCAACGTCAATAGTCCGTCACCTAGCAGGCTGTTCAGCACTACAAATGCGTCGTTCTTCGTCGACACGTCGAGTAGTACAACCGCGCTTTCGCTACCGGAGATGAGTACGCAGTATTTTTCAACGTGCCCAATTCCACCAGGAGCCTGCAGTATTCAGACCTTGACCAACGGCTGGGCCTACGGACACCACTCTGATCCCGCTTGGGATGCCAGCAAGCGAGGGTTCAGGCTGGGCCCCCCTAGCGCCTCGACGCAGACAGCCGAGATCTTCGGCTTCGACACGCACTACGATCTATTCGACATCGCGTCCGCTTTCGACCTCTTGGGGACCGATGGCCCTGCCTGTGGCAATCCCGGTAGCTGCCGGGACGCAACCGTTGCCCTCGATCCGTTGTACGGCAGCGGCGACTCTCGGCGCACATTCGTGGGTCTAGACGCCTCAGATAGGGTCTACATCCTTACCACCCACTTGGGTTATACGCTGAGCGAAGCGCGGGATATCCTCAAGTCCTTCGGTTCCGTTTGGGAGATTCAGCTAGACGGCGGTGGCAGCACTCAGATGTACTACCGCTTCCCAGGCGACCAGTTGGGCGATGGAATTCAGAGCACAGTTTTGCGAGAAGTCCCAGACGTTCTTGCCGTTTACCTCTCACCTGAGTAAAGAGGCCGGGATCTTAAGCGAAGGTCTTCCAACGGCCAAATACAGTCGTTCAAGTCCAGCACAAGCAGACTAGAACAGGACACAAGCCTGTAGGTCGCACGACACCATGTGGTGTGTCGGGCGACCTACAGGGCTTGGTCAGGGCAATTTCTGCGATCGCTCGGTCCACTGGTCTTTGCCGATACGACAAACATCCTCAGGTCTGAATGAATCGGAGAGGTGATAGAGGTGGCCTCGGTAGGGTGTGTCCGGGCCGTCAATGTCGATCGACCACCAAGCAGCATCGAGGTCGTGGACCATGTCTGGAGCTGCGATCGCGGCCAGGACAGCCGCAGACGACACGCCGAGATTCGACTCCAGCATCGAGCCGATCATCACACTGAGGCCTGCGCGTTGCGCATCCCGGGCCAGTTCAAGACCTGCGTGTAAGCCTCCGGACTTGGCCAGCTTGATGTTGATCAAGTCGGCACCGCCCGCCTCGAGGGCTCGATGAAGATCATGCTTTGAGAAGACGGACTCGTCCAACATCACCGGGACCGGGATGGCCTGACGGAGCGTCGCGTGACCACGTAGGTCCCACCGCGGTAGCGGCTGCTCCAGGAACTCGATGTCCACGCCCGCCTTGAGCCACGCCGTGATCGCGGAGATGGCGGTATCAATGTTCCAGCTCTGGTTGGCGTCGATCCTGATCCGGATGGGCGCATCTGCTTCCTCGTAGATCCTTTTCACCCGGTCGAGGTCATTAGCGTGGATGCCGACCTTGACCTTGAGATGCCTGAAGCCTTCCGCCACCCGCTCTGCCGCGGTCTCGGGGGGCGCGTCGGCTGCGACGGTCATATCTGTGGCAACTGCCGAAGCGGTGGCGCCCAGCAGTCTGTGCAGCGGCATGCCCGCCCGTTTCGCGCGTAGATCGGCCATGGCCACGTCGCATGCTGCCTTGGCACCGGTGTTGCCCGCGACGGCATCTGCCAAGGCCTTGCTGAGCTCGTGTGCTGGCTGGTCAAGACTCCAACCAAGCAGCAGGTCGGCAAGCGGGCCCAGCACGCATGCCTCGATACTTGCCAGCGATTCACCGGTAACCTGCCAGACCTGGGGCGCTTCGCCGAAGCCGGTACAGCCCTCGTCGTCCGTCACCCGTACCACGACGCTGGTCAGCGTGGTGGTACGGCGCAGGGCCGTGACGAAAGGCACGTTGAGCGGCGTGGTGAGCCGAGCTACGGCTACTCCGACGACTTGTGCCACTGCGACCAGTGCTCCCAGGTAACCGCACTCAGCTGAGCGACCAAGTCATTGGCCTCCGCGTCCGGAAGTCCAGTGGTCGCGCAGACCGAAAGCACGTATGCCGGCGCCTTGTCAGGTCGGACCAGCGCAACGTCGTGGTTGACCGCCGTGGTCCACCCCCCTTTGCCGGCCGACCATGTTCCGGGTGGAATGCCCGCTGGAATCATCTGTCGATGCTTCTGCCGTGCGAGCAATTCCAGTGCGTGTTGTGTTGCGTTCGTCGGCAGCAGCGTTCCGTTCGCGAGGGCCCACAAGAACCTGCCGAGCCCTCGCGCGGTAACTGTGTTAGTCAGACCTTTGGCCTCGGCACGCTCATCGCCGATCAGACGGTTCATGGTCACCTCACCCGGACAGGCAACTGCCAGCATCTCGTGGACGGGGCTAAAGGTCAGTTCCTGAACGATCACGTTGGTGGCGATGTTGCTGGAGTCGGTGACCATACGCTCCACCAGCGTGTCAACCGGCAGGCTGCCGCCGCGGCATAGCCATGTGGCGTCGTCCTGGTCATCGAGTTGGCGCAGCGTGAACTGGCTGCCCACCCTGCTCTCGAACGTGTCGGTGATACCTATCTGGTCACTGAAGTTCATGCGGCCCGCCGCCACCTCGGCGAGCACGGCCGCAAGCACGGCGAGCTTGATAGTGCTGGCGGCGTAGTGCCGCACCAGTGAGCGGCGACTGGCTACCGGGCGGCCACCGGATAGCAACTCCACTGACACTTCACCCGGTACGGCTGAGGCCACACGATCCCAATGCGCCTCCAGCCGAACAACATCACTAGATTCAGCAGTCGGTGGCTCCCCAAGAGACGAATAGTTACGAAATGAGTTCCTCATCGTGTAGGATAGTAACATCCTCTTGGGGCAGTTCTCCCGTCGGACGACATCCAGACCGCCGACTGCTCGTGGCCCGTGGGAGGTGAAGAGCAGCGGCCATGCGTCCAACGTGGGTTTATCAGCGACCTTCACGGGCAGCCCTCTCGCTGGTGAACGTCGTCACGAGAGGGAGGTGACTGCGGTGAGGGCCGTCGTCTACCAGGGTCCGTTCGAGGTAGCAGTCGAGGATGTGAAGGACCCGCAGATCGAGCAGCCGACCGACGTGCTCGTGAGGGTCACGTCCACCGCTATCTGTGGATCCGATCTACACATGTACGAGGGACGGACCGCTGCCGAGCCGGGCATCGTGTTCGGCCACGAGAACATGGGCATTGTCGAGGAGGTCGGCCAAGGGGTCACGTCACTCCGACAGGGCGACCGGGTGGTCATGCCGTTCAACGTCGCCTGCGGGTTCTGTAAGAACTGCCTCGCAGGCAACACCGGCTTCTGCCTGACCGTCAATCCCGGCTTTGCCGGCGGTGCATACGGCTACGTCGCGATGGGCCCCTACCGTGGCGGGCAAGCGGAGTTCCTCCGCGTCCCGTACGCCGACTTCAACTGCCTCAAGCTGCCGGAGGGCACCGAGCACGAGACGGACTTCGCGATGCTCGCCGACATCGTCCCCACCGGGTACCACGGGTGCGACCTGGCACAGGTCTCTCCAGGTGAGTCGGTGGCGGTGTACGGTGCCGGCCCGGTCGGCCTGATGGCCGCGTACTCGGCCCTTATCCGCGGCGCGTCGAAGGTGTTCGTCGTGGACAAGGTGCCCGACCGGCTGCGGCTGGCCGAGCAGATCGGTGGCATCCCGATCGACTTCACCCAGAGCGACCCGGCCGAGCAGATCCGCGAGCAGACCGGCGGCGAGGGAACTGACAAGGGCGTCGACGCGGTCGGCTACCAGGCGCAGGATCTCGCGGACCCGAACACAGAGGAGCCGGCGACCGTTCTCAACGCGCTGATCAACACGGTGCGGCCGACGGGGATGCTCGGCGTTCCGGGCTTGTACCTGCCATCGGACCCCGGTGGAGTCAGCGAGGAGGCCAAGCAGGGCAAGCTCATTGTGGCGATCGGGAAGATGTTCGAGAAGGGCCTGCGCATGGGCATGGGCCAGGCGAACGTCAAGCGCTACAACAGGCAGCTGCGCGACATGATCATCGCTGGTCGGGCGGAGCCGAGCTTCGTCGTGTCCCACGAGCACTCGCTGGACGAGGCGCCGATGGCCTACGAGAAGTTCGACAAGCGGATCGAGGGCTACACAAAGGTCGTGCTGCATCCCTAGCGCCGCGCCGCGTCGCCCGGCGTCCGGTCGAGCGACGTAGGTTGGTAAGGGGCGGAATTGCCTTCGGCAGGCGGATCGAGCCCGATCGTCGTAGACTCGCCCCTCACCACCACCGTGCTGGTCTGGGGGTCATCATGGCCATGAGCCGCGGGCGGTGGGCACGGGGGATGGTGTCCATCGCGGAAGTCGAGCACCGTAGCCCTGCGCTCGCATCAGCCGTCCGACCTGCCCTGCTGCGCGTCGCCGGCCGCACGGCGTGGCGGCGGGGCGTCGACCTGTCAGTGCTTCCCGCTTCCGTGCGGCCGAACATGACGAGGCCTTCGAGGCGGATGTGGGCACCGGTCAGGGCGGATCTCGTCGTGATCGCGAAGTTCGATGTCGATGACTCCGTCAAGCTGCGGGGGTTCTACGCCGACGCCGGCCGCACCGTTCGGGTGCAGGTCGGCCGCGAGGACGGGCGGCACGGCGTCAGCCGCACCCTGGAGGCGTACCGGCAGGTAAGCCAGCATGTCCCCGATCTCATGCCGCGGATCGACGACCATGGGGATGCGCCCTTCTCCGAAGGGGTGTACCTGGTCGAGGAACTGGTCACCGGCTCGCACCCGGTGAGCAGGGACGAGATCCAGGCGTTGGCCGAACCTCTCGCGGCGTCGCTGCTGCGGCTCCACCGGGGAATCGGGGTGTCCAGCCGCGCGCTGTCCACGGTGGTCAATAGGCGGATGCCGGAGCGCTGGCGCACGTTCGCCCGGGAGGCAAGTGTTGACGGCATGGTGGACGCGGCCGTCCGCCGGCTTATCGCCCGCGACGAGTTGGTGGAAATCAGCCTGGTGCACGGCGACCTCGTCGCGTCCAACATCATGATCGACGACGGGCGGATCGTGCTCGTCGACTGGGAGTACGCCGGTGAGCATCCCATCGCCTTCGATCTCGCCAAGGTCCACCTGAACTCGCGTGATCCGGACGTCGCGCAGGCCGCTCTCGAACGGGGTCTCCAGCGCTCCGTCGGCCACCGAGCCGGGCACTACTCGTTCGCCGAGCAGTTGGCTCTCGCGCACGTCCAGATGCTCTCTTGGCATCGGGCTCGCGCCGCCAGGGCGGCGAGAGCAGGGCGGAGCGCAGTGCTCGAAGTGCATGCTCAGCAACGCCTCCAGGCAATCGCCCGCCTCCTCGAGGTTGACACCGCGGCGGCCGGCGAACTTAGCGGCCGCACGGCGGTGTGAGCCGGTCAGCGCGAGGGACGGCGGAAGACGTCGGTCCCCTTGTCCGTCTTCAGGCGCTCGCGTGCGAGGCCCGGCAACTGCTCGAGCCACAGGTCACTCACTCGTGACTCATCGGCGCGACGGGCGTCGTCCAGCACCGCGACTCCGTTGGGAGCGAGCCGTTCGAGGAGGACCGGGCCAGCGGGGAACCGCGCCAGTTCACCGGTGGCCTGCGGCGGACCGTCGATAAACAGCAGATCAATGGACGCGATGTCCGCAACCGCAGCGAGGTCGTACCACCGCCACAACCGGCCCCCGTGCTCCCATTCCGTCAACTGGGCCTCTCGGATCTCGACCACGTCGTCCACACCGTGGCGGTGTGCGAGGTCGCGGCTCTCCTCGGCGAACTGGGCGTCGTGCTCCAGCGCGATGACACTACCGACGCCGGCGCGCTTCACGTGGTAGCCGAACAGGACGGTAGAGGCGCCGCTGCCGCACTCCACGATGCGCCGCGGCTGGTGGTCCTGCGCCCAGGTGAGCATCCAGTGCAGGACGTCGGGGGACGCCGCCCACCCGCGCAGCGGCGGCAGCGGTGCGCGGGCCGGTAGCTGGGCTCGCAGGTCGAGAAGCGCCTCCAGCTGCCAGTACAGCTGCTTCTCTTCGCGCTGCACCCGGTCGAGCCCCGCCGTCAGGCTGCGGTGATGCTCATCTTCCTGCTGGGCATAGGCATCAACCAGACGGGTGATGCTCTTGGTGAGGTCGCTGCCGACCGCGTCGACCTGCCTGTGCAGCCTCGAGTCTGCCGCGCGCTGGCGCTCGGCGAGCCTGGCAATGGCCGACGACAGGTCCGCCGACTCCGCCCGGACGGTCGCCGTGAGCTCGCGCTCCGCGCGCCGCACCGCATGCTGGATCCTCCGAGCCACCACGGTGAGCGCTGCAACCAGCACCGCCAGCACCACGAGGCCAATCAGGACGCCGGCCTGGAAGAGGCTCAGCCGCCCAGCGATCGCCAGGGCGATGACCGCCCCCGCTGCCGCGACAGCGATGGCGCCGCCCCCCGTGATGATCGCGCGTCGCGCCGCTGACTTCATTGCAGGCACCAGCCTAGGACTTCGACGCATCTTGCGTATTCGGGTTGCTGACCTTTCCCCGAGGCCCGATCCTGGATGCGAGATGAGTCGCAGTTCCGTGTACGACGTGGCGGTGCTGTCCGACCTTCGGCTTTACGGGGGGACGGCCGAGAGCATGGCAGAGGAGGTCCGCGCGCACGCGGGTGCGGGCTTCAGCACTGCGCTGGTCCACCTGAGATCAACGCTTATCGAAGGCAACGCCGAGGTCGCCCGGCCGATCCGCCGGTGCGTCAGCGAAGGCCTCGCCGATCTGGTCACGGGGGAACCGGTCCGGGCACGGCTTGCTGTGCTGCGGCCACCCGCGGCGTTCTCCGAGCGGCCGCCGACTCCCGTGAGCGTCCGGGCTGACCAGGTGGTGATGGTGGCCGACGAGGTCACCGATGCCGACGGGACGCCGCGCTACGACCCGACCCAGATCGCGGCCACGGTGAGGGACGCGCTCGGGGCGGACGCCATCTGGTACCCGGTCGATCCCCGAGCCCGCCGCTCGCTCGAGCAGCACGTGTCGGCCGGCATCACCCTGGCCGGCGAGGACTGGCCGAGCCCCATCGACGTCGGCGAGTGGCACGTCGACCGCAGCGGTGGAGTCCGAGGCAGGCCGCTGATCGGGCGGTACGGTCGGGCCGAGGCCGCGAACTGGGCGGACCGCTCCGACGAAACCCTCGGCGACCGTCCGGACCCCGACGATGCCCGGTGGATCGTCGAGCCGTTCGACGCCCGGGAACCCGCCGACTTCTTCGCTGAGGTCGACTTCTACGTTCACCTCCCCGGTTCAGGGTGGGAACAGGGCGGCCGCCGCAGCATCGTGGAGGCGATGGCGGCTGGAGCCGTGGTGGTCGTCCCCGAGGAGTTTCGCGAGTCGTTCGGTGACGCCGCCGTCTACGCCGGCCCGGACAGAGTCGTCGACGTGGTGCGAGCCCTGTCGGCCGACCGCGACGCCTACGCTGTCCAGTCGCAGCGCGGAACCGACTTCGTCGCGGCCACGCACAACCGCGATGCCTACGTGACCCGGTTGCGCCGGCTCCTCGGCGCCCCTTCGGGCGACGCGCGGCCCGTCCGATCGCTGCGACCCCCGACAGACCGCCAGCGGGTGCTGTTCGTCAGCAGCAACGGTGCCGGCATGGGCCACCTGACTCGGCTCCTGGCGATGGCGAGACGTGCGACCAGCGGAATCGAGCCGGTCTTTCTCTCGATGTCCCAGGCGGTCCCAGTGGTCGAAAGGTACGGGTTTCCCTGGGAGTACTGTCCCTCCCGGGCCGACCTCGACGTGGACGCGGCGTCGTGGAACGACTTCTTCGGCGGCAGGCTGGCGGAGGTGCTGCGTACCTTCGAGCCTCGAGCGCTCGTCTTCGACGGTACGTGGCCCTACCGCGGCCTGCGCGAGGCCCGCGATCGGTACCCGGACATCGCCTTCGTGTGGTCCCGGCGTGCCATGTGGCGGGTGGACACCGACACGCGGAAGCTGGAGCAGGCCGATCTGTTCGACCTCATCGTGGAGCCCGGTGAGCTGGCGGCGGAGTTCGACCGCGGCCCGACGGTCGGCCGGGGCGACGCTCAGCGGGTCGGGCCCGTGACCCTGCTCGGCCCCGATGAGCTGCTGGACCGCCAGAAGGCCCGCACCGAGCTGGGTATGGATCCGGACGCTCCCGCGCTGCTTGTGACGCTCGGGGCCGGCAACATCAACGACATCACATCGGGGCTGGACACTGTCGCGGACGAGATGCGTGCCTGGGCTGGCTGGCAGGTCTATGCGACGAGCGCGCCGATCGCCTGGAACGGCGGTGTGGCCAGGCCGGACGTCCACGCACTTTCGGTGTACCCGCTGGCCCGGTACCTCCACGCCTTCGACGGCGCGGTCGCGGCGTCCGGCTACAACAGCTACCACGAACTGCTGATGGCCGGCGTTCCGACGATCTTCGTCCCGAACCTCGAGACAGCGACCGATGACCAGTTCGCCCGGGCGGCCTTCGCCGAGAAAGCGGGCATCGGGTTGTGCCTGCCGACGCTCCGTCCCGAGACGATCGGCGACGCGCTCAAGGTGCTGACCACCCCCAGTGTCAGCGCGGCCATGCGGCAGCGCGCCGAGGAGGTGTACCCCGCCAACGGCGCCGCCGCGGCGATGCGGTTGGTGGAGGGCCTGGTCGGTCGGGACCAGACGCTTGACGAGGTTGCGTCGTGAGCGGCGGGACGGTCGGGTCGCGGGTGTACCGAGCCCTGCGCAAGATCGCCATAGCAGTGCTGGGCCGTAGCCCGCGCGCGATGGCGGTTGCGCGCGCGCTGGTCCCACGGCGCGGCGCCCGCCGGGTTGGGCGGCGAGGCGGCTCCAGCGGCGTACGGCTGAACATCCGGGCGGGACGGTATGTCGATGACAGCGCGCGGCAGGAGTTGCCCATCGTGGTCATCGTCGCGACCGGCGACCGCGCGGCGGATGCCGAGAGGCTTGCGGCGTCCGTCGAGCGCGCCCAGGTGCTGACTGGCTCGTTCCGTCCCCTCTTCGTGATCGATCACGGATGGTTCACGCCGTTCCGGACCCGGGGTTACGCCGTCGAGCACGTGATGAGCGAGTCCGCGTTCGCTGCGGTGCGGCCGCACGACTTGTACTCGGATTACGTGTTCCGCCGGGTGGCGTCGGTCACCCGAAGCTACGGCGCCCGGTCGGTGGTGCCCGTCGCCGACGACGGCGTGCTCGACCCGGAGTCGCTCCGCCTGATCGGCGCGGTGGCGCCATCCGGCGCCCGCGACTAGCGCATCGAGGGGAGGGCGGCGCCGATGTGTTTGCCCGAAGGGCCGGTCTTCATCGGTGGGACCGGCCGCAGCGGCACCTGGGTGCTGGGCAGGATGCTCGCCGCCCACCCCCGGTGGACGACCGTCCGCACCGAGTTGCGGTTCCACGCGGACCCACCTGGCTTCGCCGCCGTCATCAGCGGCGAGATGACGCCCAGCGAGTTCGCTGAGCTCGTGGAGCACCGGTGGTACGGGATCTCCGGCGCCGGCGGCCAGGCGAAGGGCCTGCAGATCCTCCTCGCCCGCGATGAGCTGCGGGCGCGTCTTCAGGAGTTCGTCGCGCGAGCCGACGGTGACGTGCCCGGCGCGCTCGGCCGGCTCATGCTGGACGTGGTCGGCCGGCACGTGGCAGAGCACGGCGCGGTCGGCTGGGCGGAGACGACGCCGTACAACGCAGCGGCGGCGGGCGCACTGACCAGTGCGCTGCCCGCCTGCCGCGTGGTGCACACCATCCGGGACGGCCGGGACGTTGCGGCGTCGGTGCTGACCATGCCGTGGGGTCCGGGCGAGCCCACCGGGGCGCTCGAATGGTGGGCGGGAAGGATGCGCCTCGCCCAGCGGGGTCTCGACGCCGCCCACCCCGGGCGGGTCCACACGGTGCGCTTCGAGGAGCTGATCCACCTGGATCGGGACGGCACGTTCAACGAGCTTGTGGAGTTCCTCGGCTTCCGCGACCACGAGCGGCTGCGGCGGTACTTCGACATCAGGATGACGCCCGAAGCGAGTCACGTTGGCCGGTGGCGGCAGCAGGTGCCCGAGACGGAGCAGGCCGGGTTCGACCGCCACTACCGGGAACTGCTGACCGAGCTCGACGCCGAGGGCGTGGAGGTGCCCGTCCACCCCGATGCGGCGGACGAGATCGCGGCATCCACGGGCTAGGACTCAATCGTGGGCGGTGGTCGACATGAGCTGCACCGTCGCCTCGGGCCGACTGACCGCCGGTGAACCGGCAAGATCGGAGGTGCGTGTCCGCGATATGCGAAGCGCACACTGGCGGTCTGCCGCTGTCGTCGCGGTGACGCTGCTGCTCGCCTCCTGCGCAGGCGAGGATGGGGGCGATCCGGCGGGGCTCGCTAGTCCGACGGACGCGCCTCGCGAGACGGTGGCCACGCCATCCGCGGAGCCCACGTCCGTTCCGAGCGCGGAGGCCACGCCAGAGGACCCGACGCCCCCGCCGTTCGAACCGGAGATGGCGAGCTACGACGTTCCCGCTGGCAGTCGCCCGCACGACGTCGCGCCGGCCACCGATGGCGGGGTCTGGTACACGGCGCAGAACGCAGGAGAGCTCGGCTACCTCGACCCGGAAAGTGGTGACACCCGGCACATCGCCCTCGGCCCGGGCTCGCGGCCGCATGGCGTCATCGTTGGTCCCGACGGCGACCCATGGATCACCGACGGCGGGCTGAACGCGATCGTCCGGGTGGACCCGGCCACCGACGACGTCGAGGTGTTCCCGCTGCCGGCCGACCGTCCCGACGCCAACCTCAACACGGCGGCGTTCGACCGGGACGGCCGGTTGTGGTTCACCGGGCAGAACGGCGTGTACGGCAGGCTGGACCCGGCGTCCGGCGAGATGGCTGTGTTCGACGCGCCGCGCGGGCCGGGGCCGTACGGCATCGCCGCTACGCCGGACGGCGACGTGTACTTCGTGTCTCTGGCAGGCAGCTACCTGGCACATGTCGACCTGCGCACCGACGAGGCCACCGTGCTCGAGCCGCCGACGGACGGGCAGGGCGCCCGCCGCGTCTGGTCGGACTCCGGCGGCCGGCTGTGGGTCAGCGAGTGGAACGCCGGCCAACTCGCGATGTACGACCCGGCCACCACGGAGTGGCAGGAGTGGCCGCTGCCGGGCGAGGCCCCGCAGGCGTACGCGGTCTACGTCGACGAGCGGGACGCCGTGTGGGTGAGCGACTTCGGCGGCAACGCGCTCTGGCGGTTCGACCCCGAGACCGAGGAGTTCGCCGAGTTCCCCAACCCAGGAGATC
>CAZMXH010000012.1:0-8574 GCA_964570165.1 uncultured Actinomycetes bacterium | reverse complement strand
CGCCCCCCCCGCCCCCCCCCCCCGGAGCGCGGGGGGCGGCCCGCCTGGGGCGCGGCGGGGCGGGCGCGGTGGGGGCGCCCGCGGCGCCCCCCGACCGGCTCGTCGTGATCCGCTACTGAGCAGCAGGGTGCGCGCCGGAAGGCGGTCGTCTGGCCCCGCCACATGACTTGCGCTACGCCGATGCGAGTGAACAGGAACGCCACCGGCTCGCTGCCGTCCTGCGCGATGTAGCCGCGGCCTGAAGCGATCGGACCGTGGTAGGCGCGGTCAGGACGCGGGAGCCCGCGCCGTACGAGCCGACGTCCTCGCGGTTCGGGTTGCTGATCTCGGCATCTGCCTTGATGCTTGGCACGAGTCGGGTCAGGTTCCGCGCATGAAGTGGCGGGTGCTGTCCGATCAGCGATTTCACGGGGGATAACCGCAAGTATGTCCGACGAGTCTTACTTGGCGCGCCTGCGCGCCCTGCTCGGTGGGCGGCCCGGGAAGGACAGGGCCGCGAGGTCGCGCCGGTCGCGAGAGGGCGGCCGGGTGCTGTTCGTCAGCGGCGACGGCGCACGCCTGGGCCCTCTCACCTCGCAGCTCGCGATGGCGCGACGGGCCAGCCGCAAGATCGAACCTGTCTTCCTTACGACGCCCCCGGCGGCGCCCCTGGTCGGGCACTTCGGCTTCCCTTGGGAAGGGCTGCCGTCACAGGCGGACCACGACGGCGCGTCGTGGAGCGAGTTGTTTCTCGGCCGCCTGGTCGAGGCGGTGCACGCGTCCGACCCCAAGGTGCTGGTCATGGACGGCACCTGGCCGGACGACGCGCTGCGGGAGGTTCGCGGCAAGTTCTCCGATCTCGCGTTCGCCTGGATCCGGCACGCGATGTGGCGGGCGGACGCCGACCCTCGGACGCTGGGCCAGTCCGAACTGTTCGATCTCATCGTCGAACCGGGTGAGCTGGCGGCCGAGTTCGACCGCGGGCCGACCGCCGGTCGGAAGGACACGCACACGGTCGGGCCGGTGACCCTGTTCGACGCCGATGAACTGCTGGCCCCCGAACAGGCCCGCGCCGAGCTTGGCATGGACCCCCAGGCACGCGCACTGCTGGTGATGCCGGAAGGCGGCAACGTGGAGACCGTCACGTCGGACGTTGACGTCGTCGCGGACGAGGTCGCGGCGTGGGACGGCTGGCAGGTCTACCTGGCGGGCGCCCCGGCGGCCGGCCACGGCACGGTGACGCGGACCGATATCCACGTCCTGTCGACGTACCCGCTGGCGCGCCACCTCCGCGCCTTCGACGCTGCAGTGGCGGCGTCCGACTACACCAGCTACCACGAGTTGCTCATCGCCGGAGTGCCGACGATCTTCGTTCCGGGCCTCGACGGCGGGGACGACGACCGGGCCGGGCGGGCGTTTTACGCGGAGAAGGCGGGCATCGGGATGTGCCTGCAGAACATCACGCCCGACGTGGTCGGCGAGGCGCTCAGGGTGCTCACCACGGAGCGCCTCAGCGCCGCCATGCGGCAGCGCATGCAGGACGTCTACCCGCCGAACGGCGCCACCGAGGCGATGCGGCTGGTGGAAGAAGCCGCCCTCTAGAAGCCGCCATGATCAACTGGTCACAGTTTCGGGGAGCGCGCCGGCGTGGCGCGCAAGGTGTGACCAGTTGATCTCCGCAGGCGGCGATCCGAGCCGTCGAAAGCTCCTCGGTCCCGATGTGGTTGTATTTCAACATGTGATGAATTAACGTCGCGCTCATGGAGAACACCATCGAGGTCACTGACCTCGTCGTACAGCGCGGGCAGCGCGACGTGCTGCACGGCGTCACCGTGACACTCCAGCCAGGCGTCGTCACGGGCCTGCTCGGTCCCAGCGGCGCCGGCAAGACGACGCTCATGCGGGCCATCGTGGGCGTTCAAGTCGTCAAGTTCGGCCAGGTAACGGTGCTCGGCCAGCCGGCCGGGGCCAAGGCGTTGCGGCATCGCATGGCCTACCTGACCCAGTCGCCGAGCGTGTACCCCGACCTGACCGTCCGCGAGAACGTCGGGTACTTCGCCTCGCTGTACGGCTACGGCCAGGACGACGCGGACTGGACGATCGCCGACGTCGGCCTCGCTGAGCAGGCGGACCAGTTGGTGTCGACGCTCTCCGGCGGCCAGCACAGCCGGGCCTCGCTGGCCTGCGCGCTGGTGGGCAAGCCGGAGGTCTTCGTCCTGGACGAGCCGACGGTCGGGCAGGATCCGGTGCTGCGGGACGAGTTGTGGCGGCGGTTCCGCAAGCTGGCGCAGCACGGCGCCACGATGCTGGTGTCCAGCCACGTCATGGACGAGGCCCACCGGTGCGACCGGCTGCTGCTCATCAGGGACGGCGCGATCATCGCCGACGACACGCCGGCCGCCGTCAAGTCCGCCGCCGGCGCCGACGACCTCGACGAGGCGTTCCTGAGGCTGGTCCGCGAGCGGGAGGGAGTCGGTTAGCGATGTCCGCTTACATTCTCGCGAGCACCACGAGGCGAATCGTCCACCAACTGCGCCACGACCGGCGCACCCTCGCACTGATCATCGTCATGCCGATCGTGCTGCTCACGATCGTCTACTTCATGTTCGAGGGACAGGAGCAAGCGTTCAACCGCATCGCACTGATCATGCTCGGGGTCTTCCCGTTCTCCATCATGTTCCTGCTCACCAGCATCGCGGTACTGCGCGAGCGCACGTCCGGCACGCTGGAGCGGCTGTTCACCACGCCGGTGGGCAAGGTGGACTTGCTGTTCGCCTACGGCATGGCGTTCGGCCTCGCTGCCGCGGTGCAGGCGTCGATCACGGCGGTGTTCGCGGTGTGGCTGCTCGATCTGCAGACCGCGGGCAGCGTTGGCTGGGTCATCGTGATCGCGGTGGGCAACGCGCTGCTCGGCGTGGGCCTCGGGCTGTTCCTGAGCGCGTTCGCGCGTAACGAGTTTCAGGCCGTGCAGTTCATGCCCGCCGTGGCGTTCCCGCAGGTGCTGCTCAGCGGCCTGTTCGTGGCGCGCTCGGAGATGGCGGGCTGGCTCGAGGCCATCAGCAACGTGATGCCGGTGACCTACGCGGTCGACGCGCTGCTGGAGGTCGGCACCCACCCCGAGCCCACCGGAACCATGTGGCGCGACCTGGGCGTCATCTTCGGCGTCGTGGTGCTCGCGCTGGTGCTCGGCGCGGTGACGCTGCGCCGGCGCACCCGGTAGCCTGGACGATCATGGCACGTCGGCTAGGACGGCGACCCGGGAAGCAGGACACCCGGGGCGCGATCGTCAACGCCGCGCGGGAGGTGTTCGCCGAGCACGGCTACGACGGGACGTCCATCCGGATGATCGCCGCTGCAGCCGACGTGGACCCGGCGCTCGTCCACCACTACTTCGAGGGCAAGGATCAGTTGTTCCTGGAGACGGTGCGGCCGCCCGTCAACCCGGCCGAACTGATCCCCAAGCTCGTCGCGGGAGGCGTGGACGGCCTCGGGGAGCGGATCGTCGAGACCTTCACCGGGGTGTGGGAGCATCCGGTCAGCGGCCCGGCGTTCGAAGCGCTGCTGCGGCACGCGTTCGCCAGCCGGACGTCCGGACGGCTGGTCCGTGAGTTCTTCGCGGTGCACCTCATCCGGAGGGTGACTAGCGAACTGGCGTCGTACATCGACCCCGCCGAGATGCCGCTTCGAGCCAACCTCGTCGCGTCCCAGTTGTTCGGGCTGGCGTCGATCCGGTACATCCTCAGGTTCGAGCCGCTCGCGTCGGCGCCACGGGAGGCGGTTATCGCCGCCGTCGGACCTACCATCCAGCGCTACCTCACCGGCGACCTGAAGTACCCGGACCTGTCCGGGTGAGCTGCGGCGTCGTCGCTGGTGGTCAACCTGGCTCGCACGATCCGGAGGACCCTGTCGAGGGGCTCCTTGGCTGCGGTCATATATTCGCTCGGGTGATTCCCCTGCTGCCGTTCTTCGCCAGGCTGGGCGCCACCGTTATCGGCAGCAGGGCCGGACATGCGCCGCAGCGGTGGGCGGCACGGCCGTGATCGGCGCGCTGCAGGCAGCACCGGCGTGGACACACGATCCGCTGACGGCGATGCCGGAGACCCAGATCATGGGGATCGCCGTGGCCGCGGTCCTGCTGGCCGTCGCGCGGTCGACGTGGAGCCTGGTCGGCTATCCGGTGACGATAGTTCATGAGCTCGGGCACGCGCTGGCCGCGCTCAGCGCCGGCTACCGGCTGCGTGGCATCACGATCAACGGAGACATGTCCGGTGCCACGAACTACTGGGCACGCGGAACAGTCGGCCGGCTGTGGACGCTGTGGTGGGGTTACCCGGCGCCGGCGGCGGTCGGCGCCGCGCTGATCTGGGCCGCGATGTCCGGATGGGCGCGGGCCGCGCTGGCGGTGGTCGTGGCGGGGTTGCTGCTGGTCTTCCTGCTGTCCCGCAGCGCCCGGACCGTCGGCGTGGTGCTTGCCACTGGCGTGGTGCTCGGCCTCGTCGGCTGGTTCGGCTCCGCCTGGGCGGTCAACATCGTGGTCTTCGCCTTCGCCTGGCTGCTGATCGTCGGTTCGGTGCGTGGGCTGTGGGCGGTCACCAAGTCGCACCTCACGCGGCGGGGCGTCTCGCGCTCGGACGCCTACCTGATGGGACGCGCCGTCTCCGGCGTGCTTCCGGGACCGTTCTGGCTGCTCACGTTCGCTGTGGCGATCGGCGGCTGTACGTGGTACGCGGTGACGGCCGTCCTCGCCGCCACCTGAGTTTCGCTTGCGGCTCGCCCGTCCTCCTGGTTTGGGGCTCCTGGCGCGGCTACTTTCGCGGGCTCATCGTCCGCCTGCTGTCCAAGGCCGGAGCTTGTCAGGGTTGCGCACCGCCCAGATGTGTCTGATCCGGTCGCCTGCGATGTCGAACGCCATGACCACCACGGTGACGCCATCCTGCTGAGCCACCAGCCCGGGCTGGCCGTTGACCGTACGCTCCACGATCGTCAGGTCCGGCACCCGCTTCGCGACGTCGAGGAAGACGCGCGCGACGTTCTCGGAGCCTTCGATCGGGCGTAGGTCGGCGACGCTGGCGCGCCCGCCGCCGTCGGCGATCGCGGTGACGTTGGGGTCGAGCAGGCCGATCAGGGCGCTGATGTCCTTGGCCTCCCATGCCTGCTTCAACTCCCTGACGATGCTGGCCTGCAGGGCCTTCGGGGTCGCGGGAGCCTGCGATGCGCGGAGGCGGCGGCGGGCCGACGAGGCCAGTTGGCGACATGCTGTCGGCGTCCGGCCGACGATCTCGGCCACGTCTGCGAAGGGGTAGCCGAAGACATCGTGCAGGATGAACGCGACCCGCTCAGCCGGGGTCATCGATTCGAGCACCACGAGGAAGGCCATGTTGACCGACTCGTCGAGGGTGACCCGGTCGGCCGGGTCGGCGGTGCCGCCCGACCGCTCGCTGGTCCACTCCGTACTATCGGGCAGCGGCTCCGGGATCCACTCACCCACGTAGCTCTCCCGCCTGGCCCGCGCGGAGCCGAGCAGGTCGAGGCAGATTCGACTGGCGACCTTCGTCAGCCAGGCCCCGGGAGAGTCGATGGCCTCCCGTTGCTGAGGCGACATGGCGTACCAGCGGGCGTAGGCCTCCTGGACGACGTCCTCCGCATCGGCCAGCGAGCCGACCAGCCGGTATGCGACATTGATCAGCTGCCGCCGCTCGCTCATGACCGTGCTCAGGCTCGGATCGTGCCGGCCGTCTCCCGGCCCGGATTGGGTGCCCATCACGCCGACTCCCTCGCTGCTCGCAGTTGTCTCACCATTCCGACGAGACATCGCGCCGGACTGTGAGGTCGGGGCGCGCCATCAGCCACGAGCCCGGGCGTCCGCCGACGGCGTTGCACTCACGCGGTGCCAGATCTCACGGATGGTGAGCGTCAGGAAGAAGACGACGACGGCGGTCGCGGCGATCGTGGCGCTCGCCGCGGTGCCCGCGTGGTAGCTGGCCAGCAGGCCGACGAACACGCACGCCACGCCGACGGCGACAGCGACCAGCATCATCGCCGGGACGCGCCGCACCACCAGGGCGGCGGTGGACGGCGGTGCGACCAGCATCGCGAACACGAGCAGCGCGCCGACCGGCCGGAACGAGGCCACGATCGCCACCGCGATCAGCGTGAGCATGATCAGGTGCATCACCGTGGGGTACAGGCCCAGCAGGCGCGCCTTCGCCGGGTTGAACGACAGCACCAGGAACCCGCGGTGGAACACGGTGATGGCCGCCGCCGTGATCACCGCCGACGCGGCGAGCAGCACCAGGTCACCCGTGGTGATCCCGAGGACGTCGCCGAACAGCACGTTCGTCAGGCCGACGGTGAACGAGCCGCTGCGGGAGATGATGACCACGCCGAGCGCCAGCATCCCGACAAACAGCAGGCCGATCCCGACGTCCTCCGGTAGGGCGGCGCGCTGGTGGACGACGTGGATGCCGGCGACCATCACGAGCGCGCCAACCACCGCTCCCACGACGAGGTTGCCGTTGAGCAGGAAGGCGATGGCGATGCCGGGAAGCACGCCGTGAGCCAGCGCGTCGCCCATGAACGTCAGCCCGCGCAGAACCATCCAGGTGCCGATGAGCGCGGTCGTCACCGCGGCGAGCGACCCGCCCAGCAGGGCCTGGAGCATGAACGACTGCGCGAGCGGCTCGGTCAGCCAGGTCATCTCAGCCTCCGAGCGCGTCGGCGATCCGGCGGGCGTTGTCGGTCAGGAGGCCCTCGTACGTGCCGGCGGCACTGCCTTCCTCGCCGAGCGACCCAATGTGCAGTCGGACGACGTCGACGTCGGTGCCCGCCTCCCGCCGCAGGGCCTGCGCCACGGTATCCGACGTCCCTGCGTCCAGGAAGATCGCGGGGACGTCCTCCTGCCGAATGAGCGACGCGAGTTCCTCTAGCTGCTGCGCCGTCGGCGCGGCGAGCGGGCTCAGGCCGGGCACGATCGTGCCGACGACCGTGAACTCGTACCGCTGGGCGAAGTACTGAAGCGAGTCGTGGTCGGTCACGAGTTGCCGCCGGTCGGGAGGGACGGCGCTCAGGATCTCCGCCACCTCCTCGTGCACCGACTCCAAGTCAGCCGCATAGCTGTCCGCCCGCTCCGTCCAGTCGGGACCGTTCTCGGCGAGCCCGCTGAGCTCGTCGCCGATCAATCGGGCGCCGTCGGCCATGCGGAGCGGGTCCAGCCACACGTGGGGATCGTCGTCGATGGGTTCGAGTTGCGGGGCAAGCTCCAGCACCGGCACACCGGCCTCGGACGCGGCGCGGACCACGTCCTCCAGCCCTTCTTCCAGCCCGAGACCGTTGCTGATGACGAGGTCGGCGCTCCGGACGCTGGCCGCCTGCGAGGCCGAGGCCTGGTACTCGTGCGGGTCCGCGCCGCTGGGGATCAGCGTTTCTACGGCGCCTTCGTCCCCGACGATCTCGGTTGTGACGTCGCCGAGAATGGACGTGGTGGCCACCACCTCCAGTTCGGACGGCTCCTCGGAGCCCGCCGCGCACGCCACGAGCAAGGTCACCACGGCAGCACTCGAGGCAAGGCGCTTGCGCCGTGCCGTCACGGCGACCTGTGTCCGAGGTCGGGGGCGTCCCGCTGTGTCGTGGCGCGGTGGTGGGCGTCGTCGAACAGCACGCTTCCCCTTTCGGTCTCGATGAACCTCGCGCCGTAGGCCGGCTCCAGCACGTCCGGTTTGCAGACGTCGACCGGCGGGCCGGCCGCGACGACCCGCCCGGCGACGACGACCACCCAGTCCGCGGCGCGGGCCTCCTCGAGATCGTGCGTGGTGAGCACCACGGTGGTGCCGCGGTCACGCTCGGCCCTGATCGCGGACGCGATCCGGTCCCTGGACACGACGTCGAGCGCCGTGGTGGGCTCGTCCAGCAGCGCGATTGGAGCCTCCTGCGCCAGCCCTTGCGCGACGAAGACCCGCTGCCGCTGGCCGCCCGACAGCGCTCCCAGATGGCGACGAGCCAGGTCGGTGATCTCAAGGAGGTCCATGGCCTCCCGGACGGCCCGGTGATCGGCGGCGGTGAACCGTCCTATCAGGCCGCGGTGCGCGTAGCGGCCCATCCGCACGGCCTCGAGCACGGTGATCGGCAAATACTCGTTGACCCGGGTGGCCTGCAGGACGTACGCGATGCGGCGCCTGTTGGCGGGCGGGGACTCCCCGAGGACCTCCAGCCGGCCGGCGGCCAGCGGTACCAGGCCGGACACGGCGTTGAGCAACGTGGTCTTGCCGGATCCGTTCGGGCCGATCACCGCCGTGACCTGCCCGGCCGGCATGTCGACGTCCGATGCCGCGAGGGCCAGTGTGTCGCCGTAGGCCACGGCCATACCGCGGCCCCGGATCGCCGGAGTGGAGCTAATGGCCACTGATCCGATGATGTCAGCCACGGCTGCCGCTCGCCTGCATGTCGACGAAGGGCGCCAGCGAGTCGGGGTTGCGCAGCGCGTCCTTGCTGACGGCCCTCTCGGGCGGGGTGCCGGCGAGTATCTTCTTGACCGGGACCTCGCACTTCTTGCCGTTGAGCGTGCGCGGGATCTCGCCGACCGCGATGAACCGGTCGGGG
>CAZMXH010000011.1:16452-23584 GCA_964570165.1 uncultured Actinomycetes bacterium | reverse complement strand
CATGATTGGCACCTCGCGCCACGACATTGACGTGGACCGCGTGCCGTCGCCATTCCAGTTGGCGGTGTCGATGCGCTCGTCCCGGGTGCCGACGAGCATCGACAGGTCATGCAGGTCGCGCGCGTCGGACAGGCCGCCGAGGATGAGTTTGACCGTCGAAGCACCCCAGATTGCGTGTTCGGCGTCGATGCCCCACCGGTCGCGGGCTTGAGCACGGGATTGCCACACGTCGACGGTGGTGACGCCGCGACCCCCGCCGGCCGAGACCCTCGTCGGCAGGGAGGGCAGGTGCGCGATGTTGGCCACCTCGTCGAGCATCAACAGCATGGGCGGATCGAGCCGGTTCCTCGGAGAGAGGTTCGCGGTCCGCATCGCGACGGCGAACAAGTCCTCCACGAGGGCCGCGACGAGGGGCCCGTCCACACCGTTGGCGTCGCCGATGATGTACACGGTCCCGGACTCGGTGATGAACCGGGCCGTGTCGAACTCCTCCCCGGGGCGCGGTGAGCAGGCGTCCAGCACATACGGGTTGGACAGCGCCTTGGTGGCCTGGGCGACACCGGCCCACATGTTGTCCCGGGTGCGCGGGTCGGCGGCGATGATCTCGTCCAGCTTGTCCGCCCACCCCGGTACTGCGTCCGGGTGGTCTCGCAACACGGTTACCGCCTCGGCGGCCACCGTCGGCCCTGAGCACCACCGGTCGAAATCGGCAGTGGTGGCGCCTGAGATCGCTGCGGCATGCAGCAGCGGGTACAACGCCTGTACCGTCTTGTCCTGCCAGAACGACGCGTTCTCCACCTGTCTGCTGGTGCCCGCGGCCAGGGCGGTGGCTCGTAGCTGGGCGACGTCGGGGTCCTCGCAGCCGCGTATCGGGGACCATCGCATCGTCGACGGCAGCCGTTGCCGAAGCGAAGGGGCGAACACCGCGACCGGGCCGCGCCGTTCGCGTTCTTTCAGGGTAAGGGTGATGTTGTCGGTGAACCGTGATGCGGTGACTACGGCTCCGGGCGCCTCCACGATCATCGGGACGACCACATTCATGCCCTTGCCCGACCGTGGCGGGCCCAGAACGAGGACCGAGTCCTCGACCGACAGCCACACCCGGCGACGGTGGACCGTGCCAGCCAGGTAGCCCACCTGGCCCGGTCTGATGCGCTTCTGGCCGACTAGCGACGGCCGCAGGACCCCTGCCCGAGCCAGCACTGCCTTCTGCCCCGCAGTCTTGACCGCGGCCCGCCCGGACGGCAGCCCGGTCATCTTGTGTGGGTTGGTTTCCCTGGACGGTCCGGTGGGTCGAACCAGCCGCCACACCCCGACGGCGGCCATCGCCACCATGCCGACCATGAGGCCGAGCACCGTCCAGTAGGGGGCGCGTGGCAATGCGGTTCCCCATGCGTTCCCCGGGTCGGCAGGATCGTTCAACAGCGCCCAGGCGCCACTTATGACGTCGCTGGTCGGCGGCTGTGAGCCGGCTACTGTGGCGGTGACGTTGGCGGCTGCCCAGGCCAACCCGGCGGTTGCCATGCCCGTGACGACGACTCCGATCGCAAGGTTGGCGAGCTGGTCAGAAGGTCTGCTGTGCGGACTCATTGACCGCCCCCTTCGAGGTCATCCGGAGACCGAAGTCATACGAAGGTCAGTTGCAAACATGGACAACTCACGCTCGGTGAGCTGGTGGTCGACCAGGAAGGATCTTGGTCCGCCCTGGCCGAGGATGCGCCACAGCCCGCGGCCGAGCAGCAGCTGCGGAAGAAGGTCGGTTTCGGTGGCGTTGAGCCCCATGGCCTTCGCGGTCTGAGCGAGCTGGTCGGCCGGCTGCCGATAGATGATCCGGGTAGATGTCTCCGCCAACAGGGACCTTGCTTGGGCACGGGTCTGGCTGCCGAGGTCGCCGACGGCGTCGAAGTCAGCCCACTGGTGCACGGCAAGCATGTTGGCGATGCCCCAATGCCGAGAGAGCCGCCACTGTGCCTCCATGCGGCGCACGAGCGGCGGATGCCGCATGATCTTCCAGGCCTCGTCGTAGACCATCCACCGGTTCCCTCCGGCCGGGTCGCGCAGCGCGGCTTCCATCCAGGCGGACGTGCAGGTCATCACCAGCGGAATGAGCGGGCTGTCTTCGCCGATGCGGGAGACGTCGATCGAGATCATCGGGCACGTGGGGTCGAAGACGATGGTGGACTCGCCGTCGAACAGCCCAGCCAGATCGCCAAACACGAGACGGGCGAGCGCGTGGCCGACGTGGCGGCCGTCGGCAGACAACTGCTGAACGTCCGCGATGCCAGGTGGCAGTGCCGACGTAGGGCCGGGGTCGAGGATGTGCCGCACGACCTGCGGAAGCGTCGACCGGTCCGTTGAGGCTGCGGCATCGTCGAGGGCGGCGCCGACGGCGGTGTGCTCCACCGGTTCCAGCGGCCGGCCCATCAGCGACTCGGCCAGCGACGTCAACAGCGACAGGCGGTGGGAGCGGACCCTGATATCCCAGTCGCTGTCGGATAACCCGGCGGACCGGGCGCCGGGGTCGAGGGGGTTGAGCCGGGTCGGCATGCCGGGGCCGAGTTCGATCGCGACACCGCCGACGGCACGGGTTAGGCCAGTCCATTCGCCCTTGGGGTCGCCAGCCACGTAGGCGCGCCGTCCGAAGCACAGCGACCGGGCGACCAGGGACTTGAGCAGGGCTGATTTGCCGGTACCGATCGCCCCGGCGACGGAGATGTTCGGGTCTTGCAGGAACCGCTTGCCGTACAGCACCCATGGGTCGTAGACGAACGCGCGGCGGGAGAAGGCGTCGGAGCCGATGAGCATGCCTTCGCCGCCGAGCCCGGCCTCAGCCAAGAACGGATACACCGCGGCGAGGGTGGCCGAGGTGGCGTGGTGGGCCTGCACCCGTAGCGGCCGCCAGGTGCGCAACGCCGCCGGACGCGTCTCCCCCGCCCGGGGCAGGAACGACCGCTCGCGACGTTGCTGCCGCTCCGCGGCCTGCGTGGCTTTTTGCTCGTGTTTCTCGGTGCGGGCCAGCTCGGTGGCCAGCTCCCCCTCCGCACGCAACCGCGTCCGGCGGTCCTTGCGTTTCTCCTTCGCCGGGACAAGCAGGGAGGTCGCGTAACGATGGGGTCGGTCCACGAACATGGCCTCTCATATTCCCCGGCACAGCGGCAGCGCGGCGGCGGCAAATCCGACTGCCTGTTCGCCCCACAGCACCCGCACCTCGCAGTAGCACTCGACCGCGGCGTTGGTGATCTCATCCACCGCCGCAGTCAGCGCCTCCCTGGTGGGGGCGGTGACGGCGATGAACGCCGCGTAGCGCAGCTCCCCGTGCCCGGACACCAGCTCTCGTTCGCGCTGGTTGACGTCCTCGAGCTCCTGGACGGTGGCGTAGTCGGTGATCTGTCCGCGCTTGTCGCGGTTGATCTGGTCCGAGGCGTGCTCGAACCGCTCCCGCCGCACCTCCTTCAACGCCGCTGCGGTGGGCACGGGTTCGACGACGATGGACAGCGAGCGGCGCACCCGCGGCGCCAGCACGAGCGGCCACAAGAATCCCGGCACGACCTCGAGGCGGGGCCATTCGCTGACCCACAGCGCCGCGTGCCACCCGGAGTCCGACCGCAGCCTGGTCCACTCCTCGTCCACCGCGAGCGGCCCCGCAGTGGACAGCCTCCTGCCCACCCGAGTCCCGTCGAGCCGTTCCGCGGCTTGCGGGTCGTACGCGGTGCGCAGCACCCACGCCAGCCCGGTGTCGGTCAGCCACCCCGCCGGGCTGAGCTCGGCGCTGCGGACCGCGGCTTCGAACGAACGCATCCGCTCTCGCATCACGGCCGTCGCACCCCTTAGCCCTGCGCCGTGCTCCCGGATTGATGAGGCCGCAGCCGAAAGGCTGAGCGAGATCGCGATCATCGACTCGTGGCGCTCGGCCGCCGGTGTGGCCTGTGCGAGCAGCTCGGAGTAGGACTGGGCCATCCACGATCCGTCGTGATGCCCGTTCCTGGCCCACCAGGTCTCGACGTCAACACCGGCGTCTGGCAGCACCCGCTCCAATACCTGCACGCGCGTGATGCCCCGGTGGTGGGTGGCGAGCCCGCCGAGAACCCGGCCCCAGGCATCCGCACGGGCGGCCTGGGTCGCCGGGTCAACAAGTACGAACGCGCCGTGCCGTACCTGCAGCACTGCGGTTAGCGTGCCCACATGAGGGTCGTGGATCAGCGCCGCCCCGGTCACCTCGTCGACGACGACACGAAGCCGGGCGGCATCCCCCGGAAGAGCCAAGCTCCCCGCTGGGCGAGGCTTGAGCGGCCGAGCGCGGAACCGGTGCTGCCGGACGGCCCTGCGAAGCCACCAGTGCAGCACCACCGGCGCCCAGTCGATGACCTTACGTCCGTGGAACGGGACATAGGCGAGCAGCAGCGCTGCCGCCCACACCGGGGAACTCGCCACGATCCCGAACCCGCGAGATGTCACCATCGCCGCGGCGAACACCACGAACGCCACCCCGACCGTCGCCAGTCGAGTCTTCGACATACCGAAAGCGAACCCGCGGCCGGAACGGCGGGCGAACCGCACCGGCGTGAGATGGCCCATGTCGGTACCAGTCGTCATGGGTAGGCGCTCGATCACTCAGCTGACTGCTCGGTCGGCGTTTCCGGGGCCGAAGTCGGCGCCGCCTGGCCAGCCAGCCACACCACGAACGACACCGAGCTCGCCACCACGAGCGTGCCGACCACGCTCCACAGAAACTGGGTCTTGGCGTCAGCACCCGCCCCGTACATGCCATACGAGCGGGCGAACAACAGCCGCACCCCGGCCACGATGAACCCGATCACACAGATCCCCAGGCCGATCATCAACGCCGTCCCAGCGGCGCTTTCGAACATGCCCCGCACACCCGGCGGGAGAAACTCCCAGTTCGGCGTAATGCCATCCAGGTCGACGTCCATCGCCCGTCCCTCCACGCTGGCGACCACAGCTAGCTGACTCCGCTCGCTGAGTCCACCCACGCACGGCACAGATCGCTACGGAGAGAGGAACGGGAGAAGCTCAGCGTCCTGGCCACGCTCCTCACTCCCACCCGCCTACCGCTCGGGCATGACCACTTCCTACTCAGACAACCAAAGGGACCCCTACGCCGGCAGCTCGGCGTCAGCAAGTACACCGTCTACCGATGACTGCGCGACAGGTTCATCACCGGCGGGGACCCCCGGCGGGCCCTGGCGGCTACGCCGGCTCGCCGACGCGACGGCGACCGTTTGCCCGGATTGCACCCGCTAGTTCTCCGCCACGCCTTCGTCAGCATGAGCCGAGCGACCGAGACTCATTAGGCGACGCCGCGTGTTAGTTCCGATCGACCATATGAACCACAACGTTCACACTTGGTGCTTGTTCGCCAGAGCATCTATGTGGGGGGCGCAGTCGTCAAAATAGGACTTAATCTTTCGACAAGTTCTGCGGCACTCTTGAATTTCGGCGGGCGACAAGATTTCTGTTTGGTTGTTCTGAGTCTGTCATATGCAATTGGCATAACACATTCAAGAATCGCTATCAGGGTTCCTGGGACGTCGCCACAGCCAGACTCGGGTGACTGCGAGCAGCACGAACGCGACAGTCGCAACTGGAAAAAAGGCGGCCGGCGGCAAAATCTCAAGGGCAGTGATAATCAAGAACCCCAGTCCGAGCCCGGCTATGAGTGATACTATGCTCCACGTCGCTTGCCTTTCGGCAGACAATGCGCGCATTTGGCGCGCCTGATCGGCGAATCTCGCCGTCACGCTGATCTCTCCAGGATCGCCGTCACTTATGAGTAAGAGCTCCACCCACTCGCCTGGATTTAGGAGACCAAACTCCAGGCTCATCGCGCTGAACCTAGGGGGGCCGCTGAGTAGCTCACCCTTTGCGCCGACAAAGAAGAGCTTCGTTTTTATATCGTCGTTGGCTGCGGAGCTAATAGAGCCATCGATGAGCACATACTGCTCAAAGGTAATACGGACCCTGCCCTCGTAGTCTGAAGGCATGATGGAACGCTTCCCAGTATTAACGATTCTAACGGTTATGATTCGTGGGTCCTTTACTTGGAACGAATCATAGGTAACGTTCAACTTGTCGGCTATCTCGCCACTTCTATTTGCAAGGATCGGGATGTTGTTCACAATCTGGTAGTCAAGCGTCTTGGGCCGGTGCTGGCGCCAGTACACCACGAGTGCGATCAGACCGCCAATTACGATGCCAGTTAGCCACTGCCAGTTCTGCTCCAACCACTCCAACATGCCGGCGCAGCATAGCGTCCCAAGTGTCCTACCGTCTCGCTACACTTCCGCCCGTTCTAGACCTACAGGAGGTTCAGCGCAAGATGGCTCTCAAAGACGAGGTGACCACGGCCGTTGACGACATACTCGCGGCTGCGTGGAACACACAGGACGCGGTCGTGGTCCCCGAGACCGAGGACGTGGTGCTCCGGAACGGTGCCAAGCGGCTTGATGCGACGTACGTGTACGCCGATATGGCGGACTCGACCGGGCTCGCCCAAGGCTACAACAGGCCGGTCGTGGCCAAGGTCATCCGGACTTACCTCAGTGCAGCCTCGCGCATACTGAAGCACCATGGCGGCGAGATCCGTTCGTTCGACGGTGACCGCGTGATGGCTATATTCATCGGTGACAGTAAGAACACCAACGCAGCAAAGGCAGCGCTTAAGCTTAATTGGGCTGTAAACAAGATCGTCACTCCCGCCCTTCGGTCAAAGTGGAGCGACTTCACCTGGACAATGAGGCATGGAGTTGGGATCGACACAGGACAAGCTATGATCGTCCGTGGTGGTGTCCGTGGCAATAATGACCTGATATCCGTTGGCCGCGCCCCTAACGTCGCTGCAAGGCTGAGTGAGAGGCGCATAAAGCGAACCAATATTACCTCCACCGTATATAGAAGGCTTGCTGACGAGGTGAAGTATGGCCCAAACAACGAGAATATGTGGACATCGATGGGCACTGTTACCTACGGATCAAATACGATCACGTTCTACGGCTCAAGTTGGCAGATGAGCCTATGAACGACGTAAACCCTCTTGACACGGCTTGGCGAATCCACGCCGCCGTCACGGACTGGACCGGCAAGGTTGACTCTCAGGCGTCGTTCACACTCACCA
>CAZMXH010000011.1:15476-16432 GCA_964570165.1 uncultured Actinomycetes bacterium | reverse complement strand
GCTTGCTGGCATAGTTACGCTGAGTGCTAGCAACAGGCGTTTCGGCGGCCTAGCCGGTTTCTGGGACTACCTGTTCTACTGGCTCGGAGTCTCTCTGCTAGTCCTAGCTGTCATCACGGCGGCATGGGTCGTACGGCCGCGGTTGCGCCGCCGGCACCTGCAAGCTGAGGCGAAGGACAACTTCATCTACTTCGGCCACCTCAGGCATTGGGAACGCAGTGAACTAACTCAAGCGCTCCGAGAGCGTGATCCACTGCCGATGTTGTCCGCACAGTTAGTCAACATGAGCAAGATTGCATGGCAGAAGCACATGCTCGTCCGCTACTCGCTGACTGCCGCCTTGCTTGGCACAGTCTCGGTCAGTGTGGCGGCGTTTCTAGCCGGGTAGCCCTCATTCGGGTACGCATCGTTCCGCCTGCGCCGGGAAGGCGAGGGAGCGTGTCATGGCCAAGTGGTGATCCGAAGCGATAGAACTGCTGGCCGCGCTTGCCCCGGCCTGAGGGAAGGCGATGTCCATCGCGTCACGCAAGGCGTACGTAATTCTGAACGGCAAGCTGCTGCCCATCGACCGGGTCGCCGCCGACCAGCCCTACTACTCCGGCAAACACAAACGCCTCGGCATGAACGTGCAGGTCAGCTGACCCTCGCGGCCGGCTGATCTGGGCCTCACCCGCATTACCGGGGGGCCATCCATGACCTGACCACGGCCCGTGCCCACGGCCTGGCCGACGCCAGGATCGACTGCTTCGCCGACAAGGGCTACCAGGGCGCCGGCGGCACCGTCCAGGTGCCCTTCCGCGGCAAGGGGCTGAACGTGTCAGGCGGGCAGCAAGCGGTCAACGCCGCCCACGCGAAGATCCGTGCCGTCGGCGAGCAAGCCGTCGCCACCCTCAAAGACTGGCGGATACCGCGTAAGCTGCGCTGCAGCACCACCCACAACTTCGGCACAGCCTCTA
>CAZMXH010000011.1:0-15466 GCA_964570165.1 uncultured Actinomycetes bacterium | reverse complement strand
AGATCGTCACGGCGAGGATCACGGCACCGGCCATGACGCCGCCGACGATCTGGACTGTGTAGGGATGGTTCACAACGGCCAGCCACGCACGCCGCCGTACCGACGCAGCTTCCTTTCGCGCAGCCCGTACCTCCTGCGCCGTGACAGTGACCAGCCCGACGACATCGGCCTCGTCAGGCCCCTCGGCGTAGACGACCATCCACTTGGGTGTCGTCCGAGGCGATGAAACGTTACGTACGCCTACACGAATCATGCGCTCGCGCGTCGATTCGCGCGCCCATAAGGTCACGCTATCAAGTCGATGCCGGGTGCCAATGAACGATGCTTCCGCATTCTCGATCGTCTCGAACTCGTCCTCGCCGCCCGTGTCCTCCATCGTCACCCGAAAGTCGTACACCCCGGAACCCCAGGACTGAACCCGCTGCCTAAGGAACGGCTCGGCGCGCCGCAGCATCGGCCAAACGTCCTCGCCAGTTCGTAACCTGATGCGTTCCGTGTGCTTATGCTTCCGCGCCACCCGCCTATCGTACGAACAGCCTGACGGTGGCCATGGGAAGCTCCTATCGGGAGCCTTCACCGCCCTGCGGATGGCTGCCGACTTTTCCGCAGCCAGACTGATGGCTCGCACGGGTTCCGGCAGCCAGGAACGGCGGCCGGGTCAGGTTGAACCGTAGAGAAGTACCCTGACGGAGGGAGCAGGCGCATCTTCCCAGCCGCGAACGACGCGGCGAATGCGCACCGAGACGCGCGTTACGACGAGCGTGGCCGAACACACCCTCACGCCGCCGACGGAGCGCTTCCGCTAATCCTCGGTGATGCCGCTTGCTGATGGTGCCGGGTGATTGTTGTGCCGCGCCTCGGGGGCCGGTTCGGGTGAGCGTCGGTATACGTCGTGAGGTTTGACCCAGACGCCGTTTCCTTGGAGCCGCTTGTCTCGGACCTCGACGTAGACGTGGTTCGCGTCCCATCGGGTCGCCACGCCCTCGATGTACTCCTCGCCGTCGTGCTCCCACACAATGCGTACCCGGACCTCGATACCTTCGTCACGGGGCCGCAACTCCGTCGGCTTGCGTGGCCAATGCGTGTTCAGCACCGTGCGCCAAGCCAGTACATGGGCTGGTTGGTCGCGCTCCATGCGACGAGTATCGAACAGTCGTACGTTTGATCGCCAGCTAGCTGCGCACCAGCCAAGTGGCAGGACGTGCCGAGCCACCGGTGGGCGGGGTGGCGTGGTTAACCTCCACTGGCCGCGTGACCGGCCTGCGGACCCAAACCACTGCTCGTCCTGGGGTGGGTTCTGAGCATGACCGGCCGTGTCGGTGGGGGCAAGGCGGGACGGTTGAACTGGGCCCTGATGAGGTCGCGGTGCCCGTGGCAGTCGGCCTTTTCGATCTCGGCGGTGCGCCGTGCAGCTGAGGACAAGTGCGCTGCAGCACGATGATGCGCTTGTCGACATCCGGGTTGTGCACACCGCCGCCTGCTGGCAGGAGTGAACATCAGCAGCCGGGACGTCGTCCCGACGGTCGGCGCCTGTTGCCCACGGGTGGGGGCATAAGCGGTGCTCCGCGGGCGGCCATCCACGGCACGGGGTCAACAGGTTGCCTGCCCGGTAGCGGCCGGACTTCGTAGTGCAGGTGCGGGCCGGTGACGTTGCCCGTAGAGCCGATCAAGCCGATGGCGCCTCCGGCGGCGATGGACTCGCCGTCGACGACGGTGATGGCGGATAGGTGGGCGTACCAGGTTTTCGTCCCATTGAGATGGGTGATCTCGATGCGCTGCCCGTAGGGGCCGTCCCATCCGGCGTAAGTGACCCGCCCACCGGCGGCGGCGAGCACCGGGCGTCCGACTGGGGCGGCCAGGTCGACGCCGGTGTGCCCGGCCGACCACTGCGGTCCGGTCTGGCCGAATCTGGCCGTGATCGTGTACTCGCCGGCAACGGGGACGGCCCACGCTCCGTCCATACATGATCCGGTGTTGCCTGCGACGGACACGTGGACGTGGTTGCGGTGCAGGGTATTCGCATCCGCCCACCCGTGCGGATGCTCATACGGGTGCCAGGCCTTGCCCGCCTGATCGACCGACCAGATCTCGCCGTCCCAGATCAGGTAGGTGACGCCGAGGCAGATGTGGTTGGCCTGTAGCCACTTGGCCAGCTGCCAGCCGAGTTCGTTGCCGACCGGCAGGGCCCAGTCTGGGATCATCGCGTCGACCGCATGCCCGCTCGGGTGGTCGGAGTCGTTCGGCCGGTCGCCGACGCCGTGGAAGGTGGTGATGCGTGGGAAGTTCGCCGCGATGCATCGCAGCACCCGTTGCGCGTCCGGTGTCAGACCTTGCTCGGCCGCCAGGCCTGTCGGTGGACACACCAGACCCCCGCCGGGCGTGCATGGGCTCCCTGGCGCAGTGACCAGGTCGTTGAGCCAGCGGGCGGCGTCGGCCTCCCAGCGGGCGTACTCGTCGGGGAGGGCGGAGCGTTGGACGGCCTGCGCGGCCTCGGTGACTGCCATGTCGGCCCAGCCGTCGATGTCCAGCAGCCCAGGCGGCTCGCCGGCGTTGGGACCGGCTGGTCCGCCGAAGAACGCCCGCGCCGCGTACACCGGATCAAGCAGCTGGTCGGCATCGCCCCACCCGGCCGACGGGCGCTGCTGGAACAAGCCGAGTGAGTCCCGGTCGCCGAATGGCAGATTGCGTAGCTGCGATTCATGCATCGCCGCCGCGAGCGCGATCTGCAGCCCGTACCGGGGGACACCAGTCTGCTGCCCAGCCGCCGCGATGATCCCGGCGTGGCGGGACTGCTCGGCATCCAGCCCATCCACCTCGCCGACCCTGCCGGGTACGCAGACTGTCGGGTCGTCGACCGCCGTGGTGCCGGTGGCAACCGTCACCGCCAGGACGACAGGCGAGCCCAGCGCGACAAGAGCGAAGCCGGCCGCCACGGCGAGGCGGCTCATCACTTGGCAGGCGGGTCGCCGTCTGGGTGCGGTTCCCGCCTCGGGTTGTACACGTACGGGTCGGCCGGGTCTGGCCGCTGCTGCTGGCTTGCTGCCGCACCGGCCCGGGACCCTACGTCCGCCGCCTTCTCCCCGGCCGCCACACCGGCGCCGATGACCGCGCCGGCCGCACCAGCAGCGGCACCCCCACCGGTCGCGCCACGGCCACTGCTACTGGCCGTGCCGGCAGCTGGGCCGGGCCTGCTCCAGCCGGTTCCGCGCTGCCCGCTGCCTGCCTTCGTGCCGCTGCTCCACGGCTCGGTCCCCCGGCGTGTAGGTCGACTCCAGCCGTTGCCCGGCGTGCCGCCGTTGCTTGAGGCGTCGTCTTTCCACGGGTCGGATGGGCCTTGGCGTGCTCCGTTCGAGACCCATGCGGGCATGCTGGTGTGCCGGCCGGCCTGGACGGGCTGTGGCGCTGAGGCATGCCCGTTGCCTGAGCTCGAGGCTGGTGTGTCGCCACCGCGGCCGTTGCTGCTCATCCGGTCGGCGACCCGGCGTGGGTCGATGCGCCCGACCGTTTCCCTGGTGTGTGCCACGCTGCCGTGGGCACCGGCGTGCAACGCGGTGACGGTCTCCTCGCCGAGGAAGTCGAAGAACTTGAACGCCACGATCGGCACCACCGCTGCGATCAGCATCAGCACGACGCCGGACAGCAGCCGGCCGACCGCCTCGAGTACGCCGCCGTCGAAGGTGAGGGTGTTCAGCGCGGAGATGCCGAGTCCGAACACCACGACCACACCGAGCTTGGTGAAGATCAACGCGACCACCGTGGTGACCCAGCGGCGGAACCAAGGCCGCACCGGCGACCACACCAGCCCCAGAAAGGCGATCGGCCCGGTGACCACCACCGCGTACAGCAGCAGGGTGCGGATGAGCAGCGCGGCGAACACCGCGATCCCGCCGACGATCATCAGGAAGCCGAGGAAGATCATCCCGATTAGACCGCCCAACACTCCCACCACGCTTTCGGCGGCCAGTTGTTGCTGGCCTGGGCCGCCGGGGATCAGTGCCTCCCACACGCTCACCCCGTCGCCGCCGATCGCGTCGGCGAACGCTTCACCGAGGGTGTCGACGTCGCCGAGGATGACCCCGGTCATGGCGTCGGCGGTGCCGTCGACCGCGAGGGTGAGGTAGTGCACGATCGGCAGCGACGCCGACGTGCCAACGATGGCCGCCGCCGCCCCGGTCACCGCGGACATCACCCCGGACCGGGTCCAGCCACGGGCGCGCAGCAACGACTGCACGACCTGAAAGCACATGAACGCCACAGTGATAGGCAGCGCGATGCCGAACAGCATGCCCGCCCACTGGTAGAGGAACTCCGCGTCGGTCTGCGGCTGGGTCACCGTCTGGATCAGCCCCCACAGCAGCTCCAGCAGCATCGCCGCGAACGCGGTCACGCCGCGGGCGATCGCGGACAGCACGCGGATCGAGCTGTCCTCGACGAACCCCCCGACGGCGTCGCCGAGCTGCTCGCACGCCGAGGAGATCCCGGGGACGTCGCACACGCCTGGCATCGGTCAGGACTCCACGTGCGGCAGGATGCCGATCAGCGCGCACGGCGACGCTGCGGGCCGGCAGGCCATGGCCACCGTCACCGCGACCGGCCGTGCCGAGGACTGGGCCTGCTCGCCCGGGGCGTGCCACCGGTCGGTCTGAGTGCCGGATACGGTGCGCATCGTCCACCCGTCCGGCCAGTCGCCTCGGCGGGCGTGCTCGCGTGCGAGGCGTGGCTCCCACACCAGCTCGACGTCGAACTCCGCGGTCTGTTCGACCGAGCGCATCTGCTCCCACATGTCGACCGCGGGGATGCGTCGGGCGATCGTCGCCATGATGCGTGTCTGGTCCTCCGGGGTGATCTCGTCCCACAGCGCGACGGCGAACAACGCCTCGTAGTCGGCCGGGGCGTGGTTCGCGGGGTCCATGCCGAACAGCACCGTGGCGACCGCCTCGGCGTACGTGTCCGGGTCGTCGCTGTCCGGCCACGGCGGCAGATCCGTACTGGCCGCGTCATCGGGCATTGCTTGGTCCCCGGCTTGCCGCGGAACTGGGCTGCCTGCCGCTGGGTGTTCAGCGGCAATGCCCTTGGCGTCAGGGGACGCACTGTGCCGCGACCGGTCTGCATCGTGGTCTGGGTCTGCGAGACGGTCGTGACCCACCAGCGCCAGTAGCAGCCCGACCGCCAGGACCAGACCGACAGCGACCAGCGCCGGCAGCCTCCGACGCCACGACTGCGACTCGTTCACCGTCCACACCTTTCGCTCGCTCAGTAGCAGGTGAGAGCGTCGCTTCGCGGCACAAAGCCTCCCCGCGTTGGGCGCTTCTCACCTCGGCAGGGGCAGCAGACGCCTGCTCGGTCGCCCATTCCGGTCGGCATCGGCCCCGGTGCGATCCGGCGGGCAGCCCTCGGCCGGGTGGCAGTGCAGCAATCGTTCGACCGGCACGGTCAGCACGTCGGCCACGGTGGTCAGCTCTTCACGGCTCCAGCCGACGATGCCGGAAAGGCGGGTCGACACATTCTGGCGGCGCAGACCGAGCCGGACCGCAAGCGTCTCCTGGGTCACGCCCGCCCGGGCCATCTCCGTACGCACCGCGTCCGCTGCCACGGCAAGCCGCCGCTCGGCAGCAGGGCGCCGACGCTCGAGGTGGGTCCCGTCGACATAGGTGCGGACCCGCCTGTGATCAACCGCTGACAGCGTTACCGGCTCGCCGCGCTCCCAAGCAGCGCGAACCGCACCGAGCAGGCCACCGGGGCGGCCGGCCTCCCGGTCTCGGCGAGATCCCGCCACCAGCGCGACCAGGGCACTAGCCTGCTCCGCTGACAACCCCAGCCGAGCCAGCACCGGATCGCGCCGTGCCGCGGTCTCCCATTGCTTGCTCGGCGTCACCGAGAACAGGTTGGCGAGATGATCCACCGCCGTCGTGGTACGTCTTCCGTCCGCGCCGTGCGCGACCAGCAGCGCAATGAACGCGGCATACCAGCCGTCACGCTGGCCCAGCCCGGGAGAGGCCTCGTGCGGGCGCTCGACGAGCTTGGGCTCGGCCCTGCGGGACGCGGTCACGATCGGCTCAATGCTGGCTCGCTCTCGTGAGCTTTCCACCCGGTGGCCGTGGCCGAGGGCGGCGGCGACCTGTCCTGCTGCGGCGCCGACTCTGGACACCAGGGTTGTCCATACCTGCTGGCGGTAGCGTCCGCTCGCGACGGTCCGGCTGGTCACGGCACGGTCGGCGAGTGCCTCGGCCATGACCTCCTGCTGCGCAGCCCGCATCAGGTACGCCCACGGACGCTCGGCCTCCAGCACCTGCTCGGTGTGGCCGTGGAGCACCATCCATGCAGCGGTCACCACGTCGCCGACCAGGTCGCGGTCGCAGCGCACCCCGGTGGCCGCAGCGATATGGGCGGCATTGCGAACCGCACGGTCCCGGACCGCGCGCAGCAACCGCCGCCCAGCAGGACCGTCCCAAGAGCCCGTACTGGCCACGTCCCGCAGCGCCAGCCGCAGATCTTCGTCCGTCCATGTGCCGACCACGTCGCTCACCGCCGCACCTCCCGTGCAGCTGCAGGGCCCGGTGAATCGTGAGGAGGCGGCGGTTGTGGGTGGTGCTGGCAGCGTTCCCGCGTGGCCGCGATGTCCTCGCACTCGGCCAGCAGCGCGGCCTTACGTGCTACGAGTGCGGTCTGGCGGGCCTGCCAATCCTCGTCCCGGCCGGCCGACGGAACAGCGAGCAGCTCACGGATCTCCCGCACCACCGCAGCAATCTCACGGGTCGTCGCCATCGACCGCTGCCGAAGCTCATCCGAGTCTGGTCGTGGGTGCGACATCAGACCCACCCCCTCGCCAGGACGCTCAATCTGCCGTTCTTGTCCAGCGAGTCATCGGCGAGCACACGGTGGGCAGCCGATCGGTGGCGTCCCGCTCCAAATCGGCTTCGCTGCCCAGGTGCCACACTGGAGCCAGTTGAGCCGAGTACGGCGCCGGCGACCGGCGCGACCGCGCTGACCGAGGCGGACGGATCGACCCTCGTCTGGGGACGAGTAGAGTTGGACACACTGAACCTCCTCATCACCGGGGGGTTTGGGATAGGCGCGGGGGACGGAAGGTTGGGAAGCCGGTCCCGTCCCCGGCGCCGCTCTACACAGAAGTGCGGCCGCTGCTCAAAGCGTGCGGTCGCCTGGCGCGACGACCGTGCCGGACATCAACTCGTCGCCTGTCCGCAGCCGTCTCATCGCGGAACTCCCTCCCATTCGCGAACATCACACCGCACTCAATCCCGCGGACCTTGCCCCCGATCTAGCCCGGCATATAGCCCTCGGCGCCCGGTGGGCATGTCGGTGGCTCTCGGGTCACCCGCACGGGCATCCGGTCGGCACTGAATGGCACGCCGGCGGCCTTGTGCTGCCGAGGAGTAAAAGCGAGGTTGCAGGGCAGCACCGAGGGTTCGCGATCCCGGTACCGACCCCAGCGTCCAGCCGGACAAATGTGGCCGCCGCGTAGATGCGTCAGCACCAGCAGCGCCTGCCTGCCCGAGCGAGTCTGCGTCAGCGGTTAATGATCATCTTGCCGTGCCGCCGTCAACAAGTCGCAGCGTCGCACTGGACACGTCGATCGCGGACAGGTAGACAGGCACACGAAGCTCCTGACAGTCGGATGGATCTTGGATGACCATCCGATCTGCCAGGAGCTTCACCACGTCGGGAGCATCGACACGGCAGGCAAGCCCCACGGGGTTCGGGACAAGCCAGGCGGTCGGCGGCGTCGGGATCTGCCTGCTCACCGCCGCGATCGAGGCGGATAGGCGCCGTACCAGCGGGCAGGACACCGCCGCGTCCGGGCAGGAGGCGGCGTCCACAGATATGCGGCGTTCGCTGGTGCCGGAACGTGCTGGGCACAGCGGGCCGCGCTCGCCGGTACTTGCTGGACCTGGCTCCGGTAGACCCGTCCACGCGGCCCGCCGGTCGTGGCTTAGCTGGACAGGCAGGGTGAGTCCGCTCGCGTGGGGCCCTCTTGCTCGTCACGACGAAGCCGAGATCGCGCTGAACGGGCAGCAGGTCGACCGGCTCACCTCGGCGCTGGTCGACGCGAGGCGCAGCTACGCGGCATGAGTCCCAGGTGGGGTGCACGCTCGGCCAGTCAGTTCACTCCGTGGAGGGAGCACCATGACCAACACTGACGAGCAGCCGGCCAGCCCTGACCAGCGCAAGGCGGCGCTGGCCCGCGCCGTGCAGGCCGAGGTGGCCGCGGGCGGTACCGTCGAGTCGCAGGCCGACTACTCGGCCGTCATCCGGTGGCATAAGAACGTCAACCACGTGCTGCACCTGCTGCTGACGCTGCTCACGCTCGGGTTCTGGGCGTTCGTGTGGATCGGGATCGTCATCTACGCCGTGACGCAGCGCAAGGCGGTCGCGCTGGAGGTCGACGAGTACGGTCACCTGCTGCGCCAGCGGATCGGGTGATCACGGTGACGGGCACGCTGCGTACGGTGCTAGCCGCAGTCGTCGCACTCACGCTTACCGCATGCGCCGACGACGATGAGAGGTCGCCAACCGAGCAGGCGGCGGCTCGAGCCAGCGCCGACGTCCCCGAGGAAACGCCGGAGCGGACCGAGTTGCAGCGCGCCGCCGACGATTGCGCCACCACGGACACCTACGTCCGCGCCACTGACCAGGGACACACGCTCCTGGTCGACCACAAGGGCGAGGATGACATCGGCGGCGCATCGCTCGATGACGTGGCGTGCGTGCTGGCGAGGCTCGACACGCCGGAGGCGGTCATAGCGCGGATGGACGCCACGCGCGCGCTGGACGGACGCCAGGAGGCGAGCTGGGACGGCTACCTCATCTCGTGGACTTACCACCCTGACTCCGGCCTGGACCTCATCATCGAGGACTCCTAATACGCACCCCTGTTCAGGTTGCTCAGGTACTGCCTGGGCGCGAAGGCGGCCAGTCGCTGCCCGCCCCACACATTGGGCCGCCGGGCGCGCCAGTCGGCTCACCTTCCCCCGGGCCGGGTCCCTGCGGCGGCAACTCTGACCGACCGACATCTGCCGGCGGCGTGAGCCGTGCCGGTGGACGCGTGGCTGGCCTGGCTGAGCGCTGACGGCCGCTCGGAGAGCACGATCGAGCAGCGCCGCCACTGGCTGCGACGGCTGGCTTCCGCGTTCGCCGACCGTCGCCGTGGAAGGTGTCCGGCGAGAACCTTGTCGCGTGGGCAGCTTCGCATCGGTGGGCGTCACACCGCGGACGCGCCTAGTACAAAGAAGCTCAAGATCCGCAGTAGGATTCGGCGCGGCTCGGATCGTTATCCCGTTTCCCCCGTGCGGGATCACGATCCGAGTCCTTGTAGATCAACTCGGCGAGCATGCCGGCGACCGCACTATCGGATATGTAGAGCGGTCGTCATGGGTCCCGGGTGAGGACACTCCCGACCGGCATCAGATCAGTTGCGACTGGCCGTGCGGAGGGCCTGGAGTTCTCCTATGCGGATCTGGTCGGTGGTGGTGAAGTCGAAGGGGATGGTGCCGGACTCGTCGCCACTGGACCATTCAGCGACCCAGTAGCTCGTGGCGGTGACCGTGTAGGCACCCGAGGAATCCCGGGAGACCTGGTCGTAGACGTGGCCGCAATCCGGCGAGTGGTCCTCGACGCCATGGGTGACGGGGTCGAACGGCGTGCCGGCTGTCTCGCACGTGACGCGGGAGCCGTCGCCCATGTTCCACTCGACGTGGTCGACTCGTGCTGCGAGGGTCACGGAGACAGGGCCGTCGCTGGCCGAGGCCATGATCGGGCCCCAGGTGGTCGCCGTCGGCTCGGTCCACAGCCAGACCGGCAGGCCGACCAGTCCCATTGAATCGGTGTCGGCCGAGAAGGGCTCCGGGGCGATGTGCATGTCGATGGCTTGAAGGTCCATGGAAGCGACGGCCTGCCATGCGACGACGACCGGATCCACGGGTGGTGCGCCCGGCGGAGCTGCGGAGACGGGGGCCGGGTCGCCGTCGGCCTCGTCCTCCGGCGTCGTCGGAGGCGGGCACATGTACACCACACCGCCGCCGGAACCGCTTGGCGGAGTTCCGATAGTGTCGCCGAAGTAGCATAGGTCGCCGTTCTCGCTCTCCGTGGTACATGGCACGACCCGACCCCGGTCATCCCGGCAGGTCGGTTCGCTGGTGTTGCCGCCGCCGCTGGTACCCGTGCCAGCGATGTCGGCCTGACCCGTCGAGGTGGTGCCGCCGGAATCCTGGGCGTGCCCGGAGCCGGTCGACTGGCCAGATCCTGGCGTTTGCTGGCTCGCCCAGTCGATGCACTCGATACTGCCGGCGCGCTGACTGCCCTGGAACTCACAGTCCGCTTGGGCGGTTGGCGCGGCGAGGATCAGCGCGATGACGATCGTGATCGTGGTTAGCAGGCTACGGGTGAGGCTGGCTAGGGACATGGCACGAACTCCGGTGGATCAGAGTCGGTGAGCTGGGCATCATCGCCGATCACGCGCCACTGCTCCTCGCGTGGCCAGCCGAGATCGGCGACGACGTAGTCGACGAGCACCCGGTCGGGGCTGCCCGAGGGCAGCACCGATTCGCCGTTCTCGTCGACGAGGTCGGCGTCGCTGAGGTCAACGCATGCGGTCAGCTCCACCGACGGATACGAGTCTTCGTTGGCACTGTCGGGATCTAGGTCGACGGCGGTGACCATGAAGTCGGAGGCGACTTGGGCGCCGACACCGGTGTGTCCGGCCTGCCGCCAGCTGGTGATCTGGTGCGTGGCCCAGTCAAGTGCGCGTCCGCTGGCAACCGCTTCCAACTCGGCAACCTCGCGATCCGGGTCGGCGCTGATCTCGTCGAACAGGGCGAGGTAGTCCTCGACCGCTGCCTGGGCCCGGGATTCCGCTTGCTCGGGTGACAGGGTTCTCGATGACGGGCTGGCTGCGGGCGCTGACGTGGGCGCGTTGAGCGGCGGCGTGGTGTTCGGCGCGGCTGGGGTGGAGGGGGAATCGGAGGTGGTGCAGGCGCCAACGGCCACGGCGATGCACGTGACAACGCCAACCGCGCCAAGGCGGCGGCAGGTGCGGACGATCCGGACGAGCAATGCAGCCAGCGGGACCCGAACGGCGCGGCGAGGAGGCTGAGCGAGGTGATTCATCGGTGCTCCCTGCGAGACGCCGGCTGATCCGGACCCGCGTGACTGAGGAGTTCGCGCAGCAGCTCGAGGGTCTCGTCCTCGAGTTCGCCGCCGAGCTCGTCGGCGAGGGCAGTGAGTTGGTCGGCGGCGCGTTCCAGCGCGATCGGGTCCCCAGCGGCGTGGTGGGCCCGCAGCCTGTGCCGCCACAGCTGCTCGGAACCGGGTTCGGCAACGAGGCCAGTCATGACGGCCTTCAGCGCGAGCCGGTAGTCACCTGCGTCGAGGGCGCGGGAGGCCAGTTCGTCGGCCACGTCCCCGATTGCTGCGATCATCTGCTGTTGGATCCGCTCGGCCCAGATGTACCGCCGCGGGTTGACCCCCTTGAAAGGCTGATCACGTACCAGCTCAAGCGCGGCGACCAGGTTGCCGGTGGGCGCTGTGGCCGGTCCGTTGGGGAGCAGCTCGGCGAACATGTGCCAGTCGGTGCGGACGGACGGGTGCAGCCGGTAGCCGTCCGTCGCGGCTCGCGGGAGGTAGTCGTTGCCGTCGGGATCGGTGCCGAGCCAGTTCCGGAGCTTGGCCATCGCGGTGTTGCGTGTGGCCATGCTGACCTGGCGGCCCGGCCACATCGCCTCGTCCACCGCGTCTCGGGTAGCCCCGGGATTCATGGCCAAGAAGGCCGCCAGGGCGGTGAGTTGGGCACGCTTCGTCGGTTCGGAGAGTGCCTGCGCGTGCTGGATCTCCACCGGGCCGAGCACCGCAACCAGCGGCGCGGCACTCTCCTCGCCGGTTTCCGCACTTCGGACAGCGTCGGCACTCATCGATGCGGTGGCATGGCCGGCACTCGGGTCCGGTGGTTCGTCCGATGGCATGGAGTCTGGCCCGGCGGCGGTGTCCGCTAGGCAGGGACCGGCGGTGCCGGCGACGTGCCAGGGCTGCGGCGCGGTGGTCGGCTCGGCGTGGGTTGCGGCGAGCAGGTCGACCAGCCTGGCGTGGTCCTGCGAGCCGAGGCGTTGGGGCGCGAGGGCCAGGCCGAGGGGGTCGAGGACAGCGTGCCCTCCCTCCCCAGGATGGAGATGGATAGTCCATTCAGTCAGCGGTGGTCCGGCGGTTGTGACGGCAGCGATCGCAGCGCGTGGCTGCGCGTCTATGAGCTGCGCAAGTCGGTCACGCTGGACGTCCGTGATCGGACGGGCAATGAAAAGGACCTCCGGCGCCCACGTGCCTTCGGCGACACCGGTTGCCCTGGCCATACTCAGGCTTGCCGTTCCGACGTCGGCGAGTACGGAGCGGTCGGCAGCGGCCCGGTTGGACATCTCCGTGAGGAGGTGGTCGAGGCTCTGATCGGTTCCCTCCAAGTCGCGGATCCGGCCGCTGTCCAGCACCGAGGTCAGCTCAGTGACGGCCCCGACGACGGTGACCCGGGCGTCGTCGCCCCACAGACAAGTCGCGAGCTCGGCAGCGATGGCCGCCAGCACCTCCTCTTTGCCCGCGTCGTCGCCGTCGATTGACAGTGCACCGGCCTGCTCGAGGTTGATTAGGACGAGGCCGCCGTCGAGGTCCTGCCCGATGGTCACGAGGCTCGGATAGGGCGCCGGGTAGTCGTCGGCCTGCTCGGTGTCGAGGATGTCACCGTCGGCGTCCAGCACCCACAGTGTTGGGCTGGCGGTGGGCAGGAACGGGGCGGGAAACTCGGCCGGTTCGGCCAGGTACAGCTCCAGTTGGCCACCGACCAGCCGGGCCAGCCGGACGGGCGGCAGAGGTGTACCTGTCACTGCGCACCGGGCGGCGACGGTACGCAGGGCCCGATTGACGCGATCGAAAGCTGCCACGTCCTGGACGCCGCGCAGCTCGTCCTCCATCCGGGCGGCATCGTCGGCCGGGAGCGCGATCCGTTGGCCGGGCTTGCGGTGCCGGTGTTGCCTGGCTCGCTGCGCACCCAGGTAGAACAGCAATCCACCGGCCAGGACCGCGCCGATGCCGCCCACGGTGAACGGGTCCACCGGGCTGTCGTCCTCGTCCTCGGCGTCCGCAATATCGGAGAGGGCGCGCGCCTCTGCGGGCTGAGTGGGCGCTGTAGTGACCGGGTCGGGCTCTGCCGGGCTCGGGGTGACGGTCGGAGTCCTCAGACGATCTGCAGAGGCCGAGCCGGCAGGGGCTGGAATCGTCTGGCTTGTCGGGTTGGAATGCCTTGACGGATGTTCGCGGTCGTCCGTACCGACAGAGTCGTCGGCTCCCTGGGCGCTGGCAGGTTTATCGCTCGAGTCGGGCCTCTCGTCGTCCTCCGGAACTGTGATTTTCCAGCCGGGATAGATCAGGTCCGGGTCGGTCATCTGCCGCCCGTCGGGCTGGGTGGTGTGCTTGGACACCTCGTACAGCTCGCGGTAGCGCAGTCCGTTGCCGAGATGGTGCTCCGCGATGTCCCAGAGGGTGTCGCCTCGTTCGACGATGTGCGCCCGAGGTACCTGCTTGTCACCACGGGGCGCAGGCATCTCTTCCGATGGAGCTGCCGCCGCTTCGGCCGGGGCAGGACCCGCCTGAGCAGGCTGCGGCCCCGTGGCGAGGCTGGCGGTGCCACCGGTGAACAGGAGGGCGGCCGCAGCGACGAGACCCGCGGCGATGCGTTGCTGGGGTGCGAGCGCGGGTAGCCGCGGTGCGCGGACGCCGCGGACGGCGGCCGGGATCTCCACGATGATGCTTGCCGCGAGAGTTGCCCAGCCGATCCATCCGACCCAGGTCAGCACGGCGACCAGGAGTGTGCCGTCGTCCGGGCGAGTGAGTGTGCCCAGTAGATCGTCAAGGCTGGGAAGGGCGGACGGCAGCGGTGGCAGGCCGGCCACGGCAAGCAACCCGGCCGGAATCCCGGCCAGCAATGCGGCAAGCAGGAGCAGCGCGCCCACGCCACGCACCACCTCAGCGGCCGTGCGCCGACGATGAGCAAGCCCGCCACTGGCTGCCATGTGCTCAGACCCTCCCGTCAGCCTCGCACCAGCCGCACCGAGGCGCTGCCGGTGGCGGTAATCGTTGTGACGCCGGCGACCATCAGCAGCACGGGTCTGCGGTCCACGGTTGTGGTGATGGTGATCTCTGATCCGGTGACGCTGACCGTGCCGTCCACACCAGCGTCGGCGAGGTAGTCCTGTGCGGCCTGCACCGCTCGGGTGGTGTCGACCTGGGGTTGCTCGCCCAGGACGGCCGTGCTGGTGATGTGCTGTCCAGCGGCGCGACCGGCCTCGCCGGCCGCATTGTCCGCCAGCTGCGCGGCTGTGATGTAGCGCCCACCATCGACAACAAGGCCGATCGCCACCAGCAGCGCGACGCCGAGCACGGCGAGCATCAGGCTGAGCGATCCCTGCTCCCGATCCGCGGTGCGCCGCTTGCTGGTCATCGTCCTCTCTCCCGGTAGGTGTCGATGACGCTGGCGCCGGTCGCGGTGATGGTCTTGCTGGCGGGCAGCCCCGGCAGACCGAGATCAGACAAGCGAAGGGTGCAGGTCACTGTGGTGGACACGCGCGCGTCCTGCCCGGGCGGCGTGCCGAACCCACCAGTGTTGACGTTGACGTTGACCGCTGTGCAGTCCAGGTCCTGGTCGGCTAGGGAGCGCGCGGCGGCCGCCTGCGCCGCAGACTGCGCCTCGGCGCCGCTTCGAGCGAGCGAGGCGGCCCTCGCGGCGTCCACCGCCGCCTGTTCTACCGCTCCGGTGGCCAGCGCATTACGGCCGCCGAAGACGAGCAGGGCGATGATCAGCAGCAGGCCAGGGGCGATGATCGCCATCTCGACCGCCGCGGATCCGGCCTGCCAGTCACGTCGTGTCATGAGCCGGCCTCTGTGAACTGCTCGATCGGGGCTGTCGCGCTCTGCTGTACGGTCAGCCCGCTCACCCCTGGGACGAGGCTGGGCGCGTTTCCCACGACGGTGATCGTGACCGTCTCGCCGGTGGCGGTCCCGATCACGTTGAGGTCCCGGATCAGCGTGCCCCCGGCCAGTTGGCTGACGAACTCGCGCGCCCTCTGCTCCCCTCCAGCGCCGTTCTCGGCCGACGCCGCACGGGCGCCCTCCTGCGCTGCGCCGAGCGCGATGTGGCGGGCGTGGTACCACAAGGCGCCCTGGATGATCCCGAACACCAGCAGCAGCACGATCGGGAACAGGATCGCCGATTGGACGGCCGACGATCCTCGTTCAGCCGCCACCCGGCCGGGCGACATGCCCAGCCTCAGCGTCGCCCGCCGGCGCATCATGTCATCCGTTGATCTCGTCGATGGCCGGTTGTGCCCGGTTGCGGATCGCGGCGATCAACAGCACGGCCAGGGCCACTAGCGCAGCCGTGATCAAGGCGACCTGCACCGCTTCTGCGCCCCGCTCG